>BQJN01000014.1 GCA_021604725.1 Lysobacteraceae bacterium
CACTCTGCGGGCGGCGAACGCCTCGACAAGGATGTCGAGGCTGGGCTCTCCGACAAGGGACAAACGCTGCGCCAAGGATGGCAACTCCGACCCTCTCTACAGAGACCAAACCTAGAGTGACTAAACGTCACTCCGCGGCCGGCGAACGACTCGACAAGGATGTCGAGGCTGGGGCTCCATACGAAGCTCAAACGCTTCGCCAGGGACGGCAACTCCAACCGTTTCCACAAGGGCCAAGCCTCAGAGTGCCTTGAATGGGTGAGCCACCCACAATGCGGAGTGCCCAAAGGCACTCTGCGGGTGGCGAACGACTCGACAGGATGTCGAGGCTGGGCTCTCCGACAGGGGACAAACGCTGCGCCAAGGATGGCAACTCCAACCCTGTTATCGACGCAATATGATCATTGAATGTCCCGCATGCAACAAGCGCATTTCCAATTAATATGAGCTACAGAGACCAAGCCTCAGAGTGCCTTAAACGTCACTCCGCGGCCGGCGAATGCCAAACCTAGACTGCGTTGAATGGGTGAGCCACCCATAATGCGGAGTGCCCGAAGGCACTCTGCGGGCGGCGAACGACTCGACAGGACGTCGAGGCTGGGCTTTCATTCGAAGCTCAAACGATGCGCCAAGGATGGTGGCTCCAAACTTTACCCACCTCGGTCATACCTCGTGCCCAAAGGCACTCACCACCCAACAAACACCCTCAACACCACCACCAACACCACCAACACCACCACCAACACCACGCCTTCATTTCGCACCATTCCGCACAGCCCCACCTCTAAACCGGCTACCCATCCGGCGCTGTCCATTGGAAAACCGTTCCTGTCTGGCCTCCTCAAGAATTGCGATTTGCTCAGCTGTCAGGCTGTTTTTCAGTCTGGTCAACAATCGAAGTTGTATCCGCTTCACTTGCTGCTCGAGCGCCATCACCTTGTCCGCCTGGTCCAATGCTGACGCCTCGTCTATCGGTGACTCCTCAAGCAAGGCAGTTAAAGCCTTTACTTCATCATCGAGTTGCCACTGCAAGTCAAATGCTTCAGAACGGGTGCGGTGTAGCTCGGTTTTGATCACTTCCTGCTGTTCGGCACTCAAAGCCAGCGCGTCCCGGTTTTGCATGATCAATTCAGGCGGAAACAACAGTTTTCTGATCGGATCTTTTGGGTCAGCTGCGTTGGCTGTGACAGCAATGAGCATCACAGCGGTGATGAACATCACATTGAGCAGTTTAGTCAACATCTTGTGGGTCCTCGGGAATAAGGTAGTCTGGCAATGTGGTCAGAAATTCGGGTGTGGCACTGGCCAGGCGATCGCCTGGAATCTCAAGTAGAAAATCGGTCGGCATCTCAGTCAAAGGGTCGAGAAGTTCGTCGTATGTATCTGAAAATACGGGTATTGATGGCTTATTGACTGGCATTAGCCAGGCCACCAATCCAATGACAGCCAATGCAATTGCGCCTACTGTAACCGCGGGTAAGCGCCAGCTGCTGCGTTCATTTGGCTCAGCGTTTATTATCAGTCTGGAGATGGGTGGAACAGCGTTGCGGTCTACTTTGCGCAGGTGCTGGAACGCATCACGGATCGAGTCTTGCGCCTGCTTATCGTTCACCTTCCGCCTCCTTGAGCATATACGCCAGATTGGCTTTGCCACGAGCATAGTGCGTTCGCGCACTGCCCAATGAAATATTCATTACATTAGCGGCTTGTTCTATGGTCATTTCGTGGTAGTAGACAAGTTGTAACACCTCCCTCTGTCGCGACGACAAGCGAGTAAGGCACTGACCAATATGCTGGCTTCGAACGTCGCCATCGAAAAGGGCATCGGGGCGTTTCTCATCAACATGTATCGGTTGCATCAGTAGCAATCCTCGAAGTCTGTTGCGAACAGCGAAGGTTCTGCGTTGGTGCAAGGCAGTGCGACGAATGACGCCGAAAAGCCATGTCTGGAAACTGGCGCGACCTTTGAAACGCGCACTGCCATCCAAGACCTTTAGATATACCATTTGCAGAACCTCCTCAGCTTCACTGCGGTTGCGGGCGCAGCATGACAACGCCCAGCCGAAGCTGTCGGCGTGCAACCTTTCCAATTCTGCTTCGATTTCATCTCGGACCATAGTGTGTTTGGTTAGCTTGAGCCGGCGCAAGCGCGCCGGCTCAGGAAACACCAGCAATTAAGGCCGGTTTACTAGCCTGCATTATTGATGAAGGCGGCCAGCCATCGCCAGATAATGCAGTAAAACAGATGCTTGAGAACCATCATGGGCATACTGGAAACGACCACCGTGGCCTATTCACTACCAGGACGGATCTGGCGTTGCACCTTGAGCGATCAACCTTGAACCGTAGCTATTGCTATGCTTCTGCGGCTGATAGCCCAACCTGCTTAGCCAGATTCGCCCTGCCAGCGAACCTTCATGAATAATGCAGGCTAGAGCGCGTCCACGGTTTACGTTTCTGGACGACCTTGACCGGTCCACGGATGGACCGGCATTTTCAAGCCATTGAAAATGGAGAACTTTCATAACCACGCTTCTGGAAGTTCGTGTCCGCGTTAGCCATGGATGGCTAATCGTGGACGATCTCCAACTAGTGAAAACCGATTTCACTTAAGGCATGAGCTGCGCGCACTGCACGGCCCACACTGATGATATTGCCAAGGCGTGTCAATTGCTCGTCTGTCAGCAAGGCTTCAAATTGTGCGTCGTAGTCGGCCTTGGTGCCGGCAATGTCCTGCTGCAAGGACTGAACGTCAAGTACCAATGTGCCGATCTGCAGGGGATCCGGATCGTCGCTATTGGTCGCCTCATTCAGTTCCTGTTTTGCAGCTTTTAGTTCCTCGGCCAATGGTGCGATGGCTGCTTGCCTTTCCTGCATCAAAGCCGCGGTATCTTCAACTTGTTTGTCGGTCAGTCCAAGCGTTATTTTCAGTACCGCCAAGGGGGGCGCATCGGCGGGGATTCCATGCGCGGAAAGCTGGCTGGAACAGACCAGCAGGGATACAACGGCAAGTAACTTCATCATATGTCTCATGACAACTCCTTCAGTGAAAATATTGAGTAGGCACTGATGAGTGACTTGAGTGATGGTTCTATATGACAGCGTCGACGATTTCTTTTTTCAATGGCCGAGATCAGATCAACACGGGTTCGATCTCAAGCTCAATGTCGAACATCGATCGGATTTTTGCCTGGATCTCATTGGCCAGTTCCAGGATGTCCTTCCCCCGGGCCGCTCCGTGGTTGACGATCACCAATGCGTGCTGTTCTGAAACGCCTGCATCGCCAACTCGATACCCCTTAAACCCAGCCATGTCGATCAAAGCGCCGGCGCTTATTTTCGCTTGATTTTTACTTACGCTGTGGGCACGCAACTGTTGGTGCTCCTTGCAGAGAACCCCTACAAATTCAGCAGGTAACACAGGGTTTTTGAAGAAACTTCCGGCATTGCCTATGATTTTCGGGTCCGGCAGTTTGCGCATCCGCAGAGCGCTGACGGCGGCGGCCACCTGCGCGGCGCTAGGGCTGCTATCGCCTCTCAATGCCTGTGCCACGCCCGCATAGTCCAAGCGTCGGGTTGCTGATTTACTTAACCGCAATTGGACACTGGCGATCAGCCACTGGTTTCTGCTCTGCCTCTTGAACCAACTGTCTCTGTAACCAAATTGGCAGGCAGACTTGTCGAACGTTCGCCATTTGCCGGTGGGTAAATGCAAGGCCAGGAGTGATTCGAAACAATCGGCCAGTTCGACACCATAGGCGCCGATGTTCTGCATTGGTGCCGCACCAACAGCACCCCAGATTAGCGCGAGATTTTCTATTCCCCACAAGTCGCGAGCGACGGTCCATCGCACCAGATCATCCCAGACAACGCCCGCACCTGCCTCAACCAATACCGTGTCGTCATGATCATCGGCAATCGCAATCCCCATGATTCTGGGCATAAGAACGTGACGGTAGTGGTCCGCTGTCAAAACCACATTGCTGCCACCGCCCAGAACAATGAGGTCATCTGCATACACCGAGTCCAGTTCCTCGAGTGACTCGACAATGGTCAGGCTCTCGGCTGTGGAGTCAATACGAAGCGTATTGTCGGCGCGCAGTGATGCGTGATCTAAGCGTTTCAATCGAATTTAATAAATCGTTCTAAGTGGTTGATTATGCGTCTAAAGCTATCGATTTGCGAATCGACTCGACGCACTCGGCGATCAGATTTGGTCCCCGGTAAATAAATCCCGTGTAGATCTGCACCAGAGTAGCGCCGGCGCTGATCTTGTCCGCAGCATGGTCGCCTTTGACGATGCCTCCGACGCCAACAATGGGCATGTCGGTTGGCAATGCCGTTCGCAGCAATCTCTGTGTGGTTAGGGCCAATTCGGTTAGTGGTGCGCCACTCAAGCCCCCTGGTTCTTTGGCCAGGCAATGGCTCTCGACACCAGAGCGCCCAATGGTCGTATTGGTGGCGATGACGCCATCGACGGCGCAGGTTTCAACCACGCGAGCGATAACATCAACGCCGGCTTGATCCAGGTCTGGGGCCACTTTCAACAAGATCGGCTTGCTCTGGCCATGCTGGCTGGCGAGCGACTCACGTTCATCCAGCAGGGTGCCGAGCAGCCGGTTTAACGGTTCAGCCGCTTGCAAGTCACGCAAGCCCTGGGTGTTGGGCGAACTGATGTTGACCGTGACGTAGTCGGCGCGGGCGTAGACCTTGCGTAGACAAATCAGGTAGTCCTCATGGGCTGATTCGTTTGCGGTGTCCTTGTTCTTGCCAATATTGATGCCGAGTGGGCAGGGCAGTGATTGGCTTTCGAGATTTTTGAGCAGCTGATCAACGCCATCGTTGTTAAAGCCAAGTCGATTGATCAGTGCCTGATGCTGGGTCAGCCGAAACATGCGAGGCTTGGGATTGCCAGGTTGCGGTTTTGGGGTGACGGTGCCGACCTCTACGAAACCAAAACCCAGTGCGGCCAGAGCCTCTGCATGCGCGCCGTTTTTGTCCAGTCCGGCAGCCAGCCCGACCGGGTTGGGAAAGTCCAGGCCAAAGCAGGACACCGGCAGGTCCGGTGGCCGGCTGCAGGCCAGGCGGCTCAAGCCAAGGCTGTGAGCCGCCGAAAGGCTCGGCAAGGTCAGATCGTGTGCGCGCTCAGCATCGAGGGCAAACAGAAACGATCTGACCAGCGGGTAGCCGATCACAGGTCGAACTTGATGCCTTGGGCCAGTGGCAGTTCGGTACTGTAGTTGATGGTGTTGGTCTGGCGACGCATGTACACCTTCCATGAATCCGAGCCCGCCTCGCGACCACCGCCGGTTTCCTTCTCGCCACCGAATGCTCCGCCAATTTCAGCACCTGACGTGCCAATGTTGACGTTGGCGATGCCACAGTCACTGCCCGCCGCCGACAAGAATTGCTCGGCACGGCGCAGATCCGTGGTGAAAATGGCCGATGACAGTCCCTGCGGTACGCTGTTTTGAATATCGATCGCCTGATCAACCGTCTTGTATGGGATCAAATAAAGGATTGGTGCAAAGCACTCTTCCTGCACTAGGTCCCAATCGGCTTCGGCACGAACAATGGTGGGTTGCACAAAGTTTCCAGCACCTTCAATCGGCTCACCGCCGGTGATGATCTCGCCACCGCGGTCCTTGATACGTTGAATGACTGAACAGTAGCGCTCAACAGACGACTCATCGATCAGCGGACCCATCAGCGTGTTGGTGTCCAGCGGGTCACCAATGCGAACTTGCTTGTAGGCTCCGGCGAGTTTTTCAGCCAGTGTGTCGATGATGGACTCATGAGCAATGACGCGACGCGTGCTGGTGCAACGTTGACCTGCGGTACCCACAGCGCCAAAGGCGATGGCTGGGATGGCCAGGGCCAGATCTGCGGTTTCGTCGACGATCATGGCATTGTTGCCACCGAGCTCAAGCAGGCTGCGACCCATGCGGGCAGCGACACGCTCGCCAACCTTGCGGCCAATCGCGCTGGAGCCGGTGAACGACATCAAGTTGACGCGCTTGTCATCGACAAACTTGACTGACAACTCGTTGTCTTCGCCACCGATAAAGGTCATGAAGATCGGTGGATAACCATGGGCTTCCAGCGCTTCGTTGCAGATATTTTGCACCGCCAAAGCACATAGCGGCGTTTTCGGCGAGGGTTTCCAAACCGTAGCGTTGCCACAGATGGCGGCGATGAAGGCGTTCCAGGCCCAGACAGCGACCGGAAAGTTGAACGCCGAAATCACACCTACGACACCAAGCGGATGCCATTGCTCGTACATGCGATGCCCCGGGCGTTCTGAATGCATGGTGTTGCCGTACAGCATACGAGACTGGCCGACCGCAAAGTCGCCAATATCGATCATTTCCTGAACTTCGCCGTCGCCTTCAGCCTTGATCTTGCCCATTTCCATGGTGACCAGGCTGCCCAAGGCGTCTTTTTTGGCGCGCAGCACTTCATTGACCACGCGAACCGCTTCGCCGCGCTGCGGCGCGGGCAAGGTACGCCATTGCTGGAATACGTCCTGAGCGCGAGTGATCACACGATCGTAGTCAGCTTCTGAAGCAGCATGAACGCGCGCGATGACCTCGCCGGTCGCCGGGTTGATTGATTCGATGGTGCCGCAGTCGCTTGTCGTTGACCACTGGCCGTCGCCAAAGTAGGCGCCGGGGTTGTCTGCGGACAGGCCGAGTGCGTTGAGAATTTCGTTGCTCATGGGGTGTTGAGGTCCAAAGGGTCGTACAAAGCCAGGTATTATCTCAGATTCAGCGATGTCGCGCTGCCTTCTTGTGTAGTTCATTTAGACGGAAGGCAATGACCGGCTTGCGATCTTGTTCGTGCCTTCGCAAATCGCATGGCTAGCGCCCGGACCCAAACGCACGGATATCCCTTCTCCCAGTGGAGGGTGTTGCGATAGCCCGTCCTGGGCTAGCAACACACGGATTCCGAAAAGCGTGGTTTTCGAAACCCTTACATTTCAATGGGTTAAAACCCATTGAAAAGACGATACGTCCATGTATCGCGGGAGGCTGCAGTTTCGCAACAGCCTCAGTGAGCAGCTGCGAACGACACGGGAGAAGGTGGCTGCATGTTAAGTGCAGACGGATGAGGGGCCCAATCTGGTCGTGGCCTCAAACTACTTGGCGTAGGGCAAGCCGCCGTTGCCTCGCTAGCAGCTTGCAGTGGCTAGTCCATACGCACCGCAGTCACTTCAACTTCAATAACAAACTCGGGCAGGAACAAGCGTTCGATCTGAATCCATGAGGACGCTGGAAAGACGTCGCCGTAGTACGCTTTACGTACGCCTTGATGCTCAATCAGCTGATCGATATTCGTCGTGAATACCGTCTCACTGACCACATCAGCAAAGTCCATGTCGTGGGCTGCCAAGGTGGCCCCGATATGGTCGTATGCCTTCTTGATGGCCTCTGGCATGTCACCGGCACCAACGGAGCCTGAAATGTGCAAAGTGTCGCCGACGGAAACTGCCTGGCAGTACCCATAGGTTTGCTCGACTTGCTCGTTGCTGTGATAGCAGTGGCGGCTTGGTTTGGAGCTTGGTTTGGAGACGCAGGCCGCCAAGGTAAACACCAAGACAAGGGTAACGATTCGCAGTGTCTGGTTCATGGCAAGGCTCTCCAATTGTAATCTTCAAACGTCATAAAATCTTAGCCGGTTTTGAGGCGGTGGCGAACGCAACTGGTCGCGCCATGGGTTGCGTTCATCCCGCAAAAAGACCAACAGCACCTACTTGGCAGGCGTCACGGTTCGATTTACGCCCGATACATGCGAGGCAATGGCCTGCCATCGGCCGTCGCGCTTGATCAGAATATTGCTGGACTGGTACACCACGGTAACTAGTTCATCGTCGTCATTGGTGTTTTTGACCACCCCTTCACCAGCAGCTACTGCGGTGCCGTTCTCAAAGATGTCCAAACGCTTGATGGTGAAAACGAACGAGTCATTTTCCGACTTGTTGTTGGCTATGTATTCAAGCTCATCGCGTTTGTCGGTCCAATTGCCGGCCGCGTCGATCATTTGAAACTCATCGGCCAAAATTGAATCGAGCAGTGCCGTGTCCTGCTCGGCATAGGCCTTGGGCCACAGCACGGTCTTGATGTGTCGAAGTGCTTGCTGGTCCGATTCGGAACTGTTGGCCAGCAGTGGGGCAGGGGCTAGCAGCAAAGCTGCCAGTAAGAAAAGAGTGCATTTCATGGTGGGTCCTCGGTTAGTTTGCCATCAACTTTCAATAACCGCGCTTCTGGAAGTTCGTGTCCGCGTTGGCCATGGATGGCTAATCGTGGACGTATGCTCCTTCGGGTCGCTGTTGCTGGAGATCAGGATGTACAACCAGAGCTGGCCGAGGCAACAGCGTTGGGACTGTTGTCAGTCTGGCGGGACGACTGTCAGAAAAAGCAGCTATCCGGCGGGCCTAAGCTCGTCGCGATAGCGTCTGCTCAACGGCAATTCGGTCCCATCGTCGAGCTGGACGACGTAAGCGCCGTTCGGGCGGCAAATGATTTGGTGGCCCAGGGTTCTTCGCAAGATGTAGGATCGGTGGATGCGCACGAACTGGTCGTCTGGCAAGCTATCTTGCAGCGACTTCATGGTTTGCCGGATCAGGTACTCCCGATCAGATGTCTGGATCGCTGCGTAATTTCCCTGTGACTGAATCCAGCGCACCTGATTGATCGGAAGCCAGCATCGTCCCCGGCCGGTTTCAACGGCCAGCCTTCGCGGCGATGCCATCGCTTGCTGTTTGCCCTCTGTTGCGACCGGGACCGGCAGCTGCGCGCACAGGACCAGAAAGATATACATTCCGGTCGCCGCGGGGATGAACAAAAACACTACTTCGCGCAATTCCAGATCCCAAACCAAGCCGCTCATGGCAACACGCAGCAATGTTGCCAGGGCACTAACGAGAACGCCCTCGACGGCGATGTCACGCCTTGCTTGTTTCGTGGCCCTGCTGCCAAAAAGTGGCATGCGACGAGCGCGCCCGATAACCAGTGGTGCCAGGATCAGCCAATGACCCCAGGCCGTAAAGCCATACATGAAGGACTCACCGATTGATGCCGTTTCATGACCCAGCAAAGACCACGCGAAACAGGACAGTCCTTTGATCGACAAGGCAGCCAAGGCCACAAGAAAGACTTTGTATTCGATGGTGCTACGGAGTTCGGGCGCAAACGTCATTTTGGCCTCGGCGCTAGTGGCTAGACCCAATAGTGCGGCGCTAGTGGCCGACCGTCATGTGCCGATCGCTTGCTGCGACCCTATTGCTCGGCAGGCCGCGTCACTTTGACCAAAGCACCAAACTTCGGGTGATCAAAGTACATCACCTCGTTGGTTCTGATTTGACGACGCTCCGTGATTCGGTAGCTGCGCCACGGGGTGGGGGCGATGCTGCGATCGGCAAATTCGATCAGGCGGCTGAATGGACCCGCGTTGTTGATGGGGACGCGATAAACCAGGTCCACATTGATGTGCAGGAAGCGACCTTTGCTGAAAGTGACCGTGCCATCAATCTCGCGAACTTCAAGCTCTTCGGACGACCATAGCATGGCATTGGCACGCTCGCGCGCCAGGGTTTGTCCACCGCCGACACGGACCGCAATACCGTCGTTGAAGGGTGCCTCATATTGGTCCCACGCAGCCTCGACCAGTGGAACGGTCAGGTCAGACGATTGCAAACGCTGCCAAGCGTACTGCAGCGTCTTCTGGTCATCGGGAAGCGGTTGGAACGGAATAAATGGGTCGACAAGCAGCAGCGATCGAGTACTGGGGACAACGTCATCTCCATCCTCAATCAAGCTTTGCGCATTGTCTAGCGATGGAGGGGGCGCGTTGACATGCCATGGTGGCGGCGGCTCGGTGTCACGGTGGGCGAAGACGATCACCTCGATTCTGAAAATCTCCAACTCGTCTTCGCTTTGCGCCACAACTGGCGATGAAGCTACGGTCATCAGTGCCATCGTTGCAGCCAACAAACCGCCTCGGGCCAACAGTTGCGTCATTTTTGTGTTGTTCGCTTTCAACTAAGCAGCCTTTTTGTGGAGCTTGCCAATAAGATCCTGCAACAGGGCGATGCGACGGTCGACGGTGTCCAGCGATTTGCTGATTCGAAGTCGGGTCTGTCCATCGAAACGATACGTCGTGGGCTGGGCTTGAATCAAGCGAATCAACGCGTTTGGGTCGATTGATGCAGCTGCATCGAATTCGACAAATCCGCCGTCTTCATCCAATGAGACCTGCTTGACGCCGACCGGTTCAAGTTCCTGTCGCAACTCGGTCAGATCAAACAGGTGCTTGGCCGGATCTGGCAACAGGCCAAAGCGATCAATCATTTCCACGCGCAAGGCATTGAGCGCATTCAAGCCGGCCGCGCTGGCAATACGCTTGTAGAAGATAAGGCGCATGTGAACATCAGGCAGCCAATCCTCGGGCAGCAGGGCCGGTGCGTGCAGGTCGATTTCGATGCGATGGTGCAAAGGCTTTTCGAGATCAGGCTCTTCGCCAGATTTCAACGCGGTGACTGCTCGATCCAGCAACTCAGAGTACAGCTCGAATCCGATTTCGTGGATCTGTCCACTTTGGTCGTCGCCCAGCAGTTCTCCGGCACCGCGAATTTCCAAGTCGTGCGTGGCCAGTGTAAAGCCGGCGCCCAGTTCCCCCAATGATTCGATGGCTTCCAGACGTTTCATCGCATCCGAGGTCATCGAACGTTTGTCAGGCGTTAGTAGATAGGCATAGGCGCGATGGTGAGAGCGACCGACTCGGCCGCGCAACTGATGCAGCTGGGCAAGACCAAGCTTGTCAGCGCGGTTCATGATGATGGTGTTGGCGGTGGATACATCGATGCCGTTTTCAATGATCGTGGTGCATAGCAAGATGTGGAAACGCTGCCGATAAAAATCGACCATGATTTGTTCCAGTTCGCGCTCCGGCATCTGACCGTGCGCAATGCGGATTCTTGCTTCGGGGACCAGTTCTGCCAGGTCACGACCGATTTTCTCAATGGTCTTCACTTCGTTGTGCAGGAAATAGACCTGGCCGCCGCGTGCCAGCTCACGTTGGCAGGCTTCGCGAATGACACCATTGTCCCACTGTGCGATGAAGGTCTTTACCGCGGTCCGGTTGGTCGGTGGAGTGGCAATAATCGAAAGGTCACGAATGCCGGCAAGCGACATGTTCAGCGTTCTTGGAATTGGTGTTGCTGTGAGGGTCAGCAAATCCACTTCGGCGCGCATCGCCTTGAGCTTTTCCTTTTGCCGCACACCGAAACGCTGCTCTTCATCGACGATGACCAGGCCCAGGTTCTTGAAGCCGATGTCCTTTTGCAGCAGGCGGTGGGTGCCGATGAGGATGTCGACCTGGCCTTGTTGGCAGGCCTCAACAACGCGATCGACTTCCTTCTTTGATCGAAACCGTGATAACACTTCAACCCGCACCGGCCAATCGGCGAAGCGATCGCAGAAGTTGCGGTGATGCTGCTGCGCCAGCAGTGTGGTTGGAACCAACACTGCAACCTGTTTGCTGCTACTGACGGCGACAAAGGCGGCGCGCACGGCCACTTCCGTTTTACCGAAGCCAACATCCCCGCAGACCACCCGATCCATTGCGGTGTCGGCGCGCATATCGGCTAGAACCTGATCGATGGAGCGCTGCTGGTCCGGTGTTTCTTCGAACGGAAACTGACCGGCAAACTTTTCGTAGTCTTGCTCGCTGATCTTGAAGGCATGACCGCTGGAGGCGGCTCGCCGGGCATACAGGTCCAGTAGCTCTGCGGCAACATCGCGAATCTTCTTGGCTGCCCGTTTGCGAGCTTTGGACCATTGCTCGCCGCCGAGCTTGTGCAGCGGCGCATTTTCAGGTGAAGCTCCGGTGTAGCGGGACACCAGGTGCATGGAGGCCACCGGCACATAAAGTTTGCCACCCTCAGCGTATTCAATGGTCAGAAACTCACCTTCAGTGTCGCCCACATCCAGCGTCACCAGTCCCTGATAACGGCCCACTCCCACATCCTCGTGAACCACAGGGTCATTGATATGCAGGTCTGTCAGATCGCGAATGATCGCGGCTGGGTCGCGACTGGCTGTGGATCGCCCCTTGTTGCGAACCTGTCGGGCTCGTTCGCCAAACAACTGGGATTCAGTCAACAGGCTGACGCTGTCCAACTGGGCACTACGGTCAACGTCGGCCACCATCAGTGCCAAACGCTGGTCGCCATCACGGAAAGAGGGCCAACTGTCGACCGTTTGCGGGCTTAGTTTCAGTTTCAGCAAAGCGGTGGACAGAAACTCTCGCCGGCCAGCCGATTCGGCCATGATCAGGGTTCTGGACTGGTCAAGATGTTCGACAAAGGCTTGTTGCTGTGCAGTGCTGCCGCGGATGTCAAAGGTGGGCGCGGGTCGAGTGTCCATCGCACCGTCCTTTGCGTCGACGATCTCAACCACCAGAGGCGCTTCCTCCATCGCCTGGTGCAGGTCGTGCATGGTCAGGAACAGTTCCTGCGGTGGCAGGATGGGTCGCTCCAGGTCGTAACGACGCTGTTCGTAGCGGGCTTCGGCTTGCTTGATAAAGGTCTCGGCCGCGCCACGCCAACCGCGACCGGCAATGATTTGCAACGGCGCTTCGATATAGTCCAGCAGCCAACTGGTCTGATCGAAAAAAAGCGGCAGGTAGTACTCCATGCCGGAGGCGGCAACGCCGGCCCGCGCGTCCTGAAACAAGGGGCAACGTCGCGGATCAAACTCAAAGCGACGCCGGAATTCGACGCAAAAACGGTCGGCTGCATCCTTGTCGAACGGGAATTCACGGGCCGGCAGTAATTCGACTTTATTGACCGGCTCTGACGATCGCTGTGTCTCCGGATCGAACTTGCGTATGGAGTCGACTTCATCGTCGAATAGCTCCAAACGAAACGGCGCGCTGGCACCCATAGGATAAAGGTCAATCAAGCCGCCCCGAACAGCAAATTCTCCAGGATCATTGACCTGAGGTACGGCACTGTATCCGGCGTTGACCAGGCGTTGGCGCAATGAATCGATATTAAGTTTGCCGCCGGCCTGCACCAACAGTGAGCGTCGATCGAGGTAGCGCCGGGGGCATAGCCGTTGCAACAGCGTCTGCACCGGGACCACCAAAATCGCTTGCGTGGTATCGGGCAGACTGGCCAGCGTTGCCAGCCGTTGTGACACGATGTCCGGATGCGGGGCAAAAGGGTCGTACGGCAAGGTTTCCCAGTCGGGAAAATGCACCACGGGGCATTCAGCGAACACCTTCAGCTCGGCCTCGAGTTGATGTGCCTGATGCGAGTCGGCAGTGACCACCAGGGTGATGCCATTGTGGTCGGCCCCACGTTCTGAAATCGCCAGGGCCAGGGCACAGCCGGCAGGCTCCGGCCAGGGGCCGGTTGTAGGTAGATTCAACATGCGGGCTTGACTAGCTTTGTGTTGTTGCGGCTACGGGTGGTCGGCCAAAGACGCGAATAATGGCCCAAAGTACAGCCACTCCGGCAATCATCGAAACCCACCAGGGTAGACCCATGGCAGTCGGTATGGTGCCGATCAAGATTGAAACGCTAGCGACCGCCAGTGCGTAAGGCAGCTGCGTTCTGACGTGTTCAATGTGGTCGCAGCCGCTGGCCATTGACGACAGGATGGTGGTATCGGAAATCGGCGAACAATGATCGCCCCAAACGGCACCGGCGAGGACACAAGCGACAGACGAGTACAACACGGCCGATCCGGAGACATCACCACCATTGGCGATGACCACGGCGGCGACCAAGGGTATGACCAATGGCATCAGAATGCCCATGGTGCCCCAACTGGTGCCGGTGGCAAAAGCGGTTGCCGCAGCCATTACAAAGACCAGCGCAGGAACGATAGCCAATGGCAATTGGTCACCGAGAACCGATACCAGGTAACTCGCGGTTCCCAACTCCTTGGTAACACCCGACAGCGACCAGGCCAGAACCAGAATGATCATCGCCGGCAACATTCCACGAACGCCCACAGTCCAGGCTTCCATGGTTTCACCGAGGGTTGCCAGGCCTTGGCTGAGCGTCAATATGACAGCGACCAGAACCGCTACCAACGACCCCCACATCAGCGCCTTGAAGGCATTGGCACTGCCGATGATGTCCTGCAGCGTGTCACCCTCGCCGGTATACCAAAGCCCGACCATGACGCTGATGATCAGGGTCAACAGAGGGATTACAGCGTTGATGGCGCGTTGCGGTTTCTGTTCATCGGCCTCAATTTCCGGGTCCATGGATACATCGGCAGTTTGGCGTTTCTCATGTGGTACGTTTTCCGCCTTCCACATCGGACCGAAGTCACGTCGGGTCAGTGCAATCATGTAAACAAACACAATGGCGAAGATGGGATAGAAGCTGTAGGCCAGGGAATTGAGAAACACACTGTAGGCCGATTCGGTAAAACCGGGTATCTGCTTCACCGCATCATCGATTAGACCCAATTCATAACCGATCCAGGTGGTAATGAAAGCCAGGCAACTGACTGGCGCTGCCGTCGAGTCGACGATGTACGCCAGCTTTTCCCGGGACACGCCAAACTTGTCGGTGACCGGGCGCATGGTATTGCCGACCACCAAGGTGTTGGCATAGTCATCGAAGAAAATGGCCAAGCCCATGGTCGCCGTAGCCGACGCCGCGTGACGCGCGTCTGTGGCCCAGCGAGAAATGTGGTGAACGACCCCGAGCATGCCGCCGTTGCGCGAGATGATGCCGACCAGTCCGCCGATCATGAAAGAAAAAAGGATCACCGCGGCGTGGTCCGCATCGGCCAATGCATTGAGCACATAGACCTGGAAGGCATCCAGTAGCCCGGTGAGAATGCCGGAAAAGCTGAAGTCCGCCGCGATCCAACCGCCAACCCATATGGCGCCAAACAACGCAGGCAAAACCTGTCTGACAACCAGCGCCAACACAATGGCAAACAACGGTGGGACCACCGACCAAAACCCGTAATTTGCCGCGTCCGCCGCCAGCGCCAGCCCAGGGGTCAGACAAAGGATCGCCAGCAAGACCAGTTGGTGCCAATTCGTTGTTTTGTGCTGCATTGTTATGGTCCGTAATTCGTCAACCGCGAAGGATAACATTACCGGCCTGATTTCAGGGCTGGGAGGTCAGCATGTTTTTCAGATTCTCGCGATAACGGCGGGACAATCGGAGGCTGGAGCCATCCGACATCTCAATGGTAGCGTCACCACTTTCGAGCGGAGTCAGCGTCTGTATGTGGTCAAGGTTGACCAGGAAGGACCGGTGGACACGAACGAAAGGTCGGTCTGCCAGTCGTTTCTCCAGCTGCGCCATGGTTTGCCGAATGGGGTAGACGCGTCGGTCCGCATGCAAGTTCATATAGTTGCCGGCCGCCTCAATCCATTCAATCTGATCGACCTTCAACAGAAACTCTTTGCCCAGTTTCTTGATCAGCAAACGTTCCGTTGACGGGTCGGCCGGCCCATCACCTTCTCCTTCCGAGATTGGAGAGGCCTCGCCAAGAAGTCTGCTGGCAAGGAAGCGGTAAACGTAAATGGTCACCACAATGCCAAAGTAGGTCAGGGCATCTTTGCGGTATTCATACAGCGACTCGAAAGACCAGTTGCCGAAATCGTAGTTGCGCCCCATCCACGAATACACCGCCTCTCGAATGGCGACCATGCCAACGATGTGGACCAATGAAAATACCAGGGTGAAGGCGGCGTGCGCGCCGGCATGCTTGAGTAGTTTCGGCGAATCGAGTGGGAAGCGACGATCAAACCACAGGATCAACAGGATGCCGACCAATGTTGTGATCGCGCTGGACAGCTCCCAACTGAGAGGCTCCCAAGCCGCGATTGGGGTGCCACGTCGCTGGTACTCCATGACCACGCTGGTGCCGGCGATAATGGCCTGCGTAATCATCACCACAGGCCAATATGACCATTCCAGCCAGCGGCGGTGTCGCCGGTAGAAAGCCAGCAGCCGGCCTTGCAAGTCCTTTTCCGAATTAGCCTGTTTCATCCCAACCCCAGTTTCCTCCGCTTATCACTTTGAGCCCTCGATTCACCACTTTGTGGTCGTTTGTCGGCTGTAATTGCTCATGATAGACGCATTGCAATTGATCAGGGTCTTTTTGAATGCGCGAACTAGAAAACATTGCAGTTGAACGTCGATACGATCTGGATTGGTTGCGAGTGGCTGCATTTGGGCTGCTGATCCTTTATCACATAGGCATGCTGTATGTAGAGCGTTGGGGTTATCACTACAAGAGTGCCTATTTAAGTTCGCAGCTGGAAAGTTTGATGCTGTTGGTGAACCCGTGGCGAATGGCGCTGTTGTGGATGGTGTCGGGTGTTGCCACAGCCTATTTGCTGCGTAAGTTGAAATGGCATCAGTTCGCGGTGTCTCGAACGGTCAGGTTGTTGTTGCCGTTGGCATTTGGCCTATGGGTGATCGTGCCTCCGCAGTTGTTTGTGGAAATGACTGCCAATGGTGATTTCTCAGGCTCGTACCTGGCGTTCTACCGTGCCTTTCTGGACCTCAACTCGCCCCTTTTCAAGGACTACACAGCGGGTATCTGGCCGCATGTTGACGTCAACCACCTGTGGTATCTGCGAGAGCTATGGCGCTTTACCTTGCTGTTGCTCGTGTTGTACCCCTTGCTGGCCTGGTTGCAGCGCAGCGCGATCGTTGCCAAGGTCCTGGTTCCGCTGCGCGATGTGGCGATTGTGCTGGTATTGCCCTTGCTGATGGTGACCGCGGAAGTACTTGGCGCGTTGCCAGCGTTGGGAAGCGATGGCGATGATCGGCGCATCGCGTTGGGGTTGGTGTTTTTCCTGTTGGGCTATCTGATCACATTTCAGCCCGTCATCTGGAAGGCTTTCAAGTCTGTACGCCGCTTGTCGCTGTGCATGGCAGTCGGAACCTATGTGCTTTACGTGATTGGCTACCACCAGGTCTGGCTCACAGGTGCGCCGATCAGTACCAGTATGGGCTTGGCATTGACAGTGTTGGATCACGCTAACCGCTGGTTTTGGCTGTGTGCCTTGTTTGGTTTCGCCTATCAATACCTCAATCGTCCGCACCCATGGTTGGATTACCTGTCACCGGGCGTCTATACCTTCTATCTGGTTCATCAGACCATCATATTGTTGACGGCGTTTTGCTTGGCCCAGTTCTCACTGGGACCGCTGATCGAGCCGCTGAGTGTAATCACCATCACCTACGCGGCATGTCTTGGCATCTACGAGCTTGTTCGACGGATTCAGGTACTCAGGCCCTTGTTTGGACTGAAATGGCAAACATCATCTGAGATAGTGAATGATCGCGAATGGCTTACGGTGGGCCGTGCTGTACTGACTGCTCTGATTGTAATACCGTTGGGGCTGGAAATACTCCTGTAGCGGGATCGTGACGGTTTAAGGCCTGCGATGAATACGTCGGAAAACATACCAAGATCGGCGCAAGGAGTAGTAGGCCAACTAGTTTGAGGAAGTTGCTATGAATCAAAAGAAAACAGCTGAGACTGGCCGTAAGTTAGCTACGTTCCAACAGCCAACAATCAAGCCGAAACGGTTGCGGCAAATCAAGCTCTGCTTCGCTGCAGTTATGGCTCTAGCTCTGGCATGCTCGGCACAGTCTAACGACCTATTGGCAACGCACACTTCGTCTCATGCCAAGGGGAATGCCCCAGACTACCCCTTCGTTGGGCCAGAAAATGGGGTGTGGACCATTTCCGGACTGAGCGGCGTAGGCATCATGGTGGAAGCACAAAATAATCGCTTGGCGGTCGGTGTGCACACCTATGACCAGAGCAATGGGCAGCCGGTGTATTTCAGCAGCTTTGGTCCGCTCGGTGCCTTTGGGTATTACCAGGGAACTCTAGACTACGCCTACGGTGGCAGCTGCCTGACTTGCGCCGACCAACAGCCACAAGTGGATGTTGGCGCAGGTGGAGAAATCACCATACAGTTCCTCAGCCCGGTTGAAGCGACTGTATCGTTTACAGCACCTTCAGCCCTGCACATGAATGCTACTAAAGGTGATGAACCTCTAACAATGGAACGCATGCTGTTTGGCTATGCGCCCGGGCTTGAGGACCGGTTCCGAGGTACGTGGCTATTGCTGGAAGATTTCTCTTACGGTGGATTGATAGATGGTTTCATCAGGGCGACTCCGTTCGAATACAAATGGGGTGAACACCTTGGTGGGTGTCAAATGGGAAATTTGAGAACGGGTGCCTGTTCGGTTACGCCCGCGTCGTCCAGTTCTCTCTTATACGACGAAGACACTGGTGATTTTGTCGTCCATACATTTAGGCCGAGCGGTGGATTTGGCATTACGATCGACCAGTTTCGCTTTGCTGACGCTGGCGCGAGCAAGACGACGCTCGGACCGGGCCAAACTGTTGGCGTAGGCGGAACCAAAGGAACAGAGATTACGCGACCATCGGCGATGGTGCAGTTGTTTCCGCCAGGACATTTCGAGGCCTCAGGTCAGGTCGTGACTGAGGCCGGTGCATGGGCGGTCGATGGTCTTGGTGGTGTGGGGATGGAACTGGATATGCAGGCTGGTGTCGTTGGGCTAGGTACGTTTTCGTACGACGCGAGCAGCGGTGCGCCAGTTTTCCATATGGGTGCTGTACCGTACGCGCAGCTTTCGGGCTTGCCGTTGGATATGAGTATGGGTGGAAGTTGCCTCGCGTGCGGACCTGGCTCGGTGATTGTGGCACCAGGTGCCGGTGGAACCGCCTCCGTACAACTGGCCGCGATGGACCAAGGTACGGTTGCGTTCAGTGCACCGGTTGCGGATAGTGTCTTAAATGGGAACCCAAGGGTGCTCGAACGTTTGTATTTCCATTCGACCCTTCAAAGGCTCATGGGTAAATGGGCGCTAGTTGCTGATGCCGCCGCGACCACGGAGTTCGTGGATGGTCTTGTGATAAATTTCACCGAGATCGTAGACGGAGTGCTGATGGGCTGCCCGGCTGCAAATTTGATAAATTCGGAGTGTGATGCAACGTACCCGACGACCGTGTTGGCGCAGGTCGACCCCGGTCGCGGTGTCGTTGTCATGTGGGAGGGCGACTTTAGCCAAAGGGAATATGTATTCGGCTCAATTGGTGTTGAGCGTTCCAGTATTGGAACCATGATCGATTTTGAGGACCCGAAGTACATACGTCTAAGCCGGGCAGTGAGAGTCTTGTCCAAATCCGCGATGACCAGCCTGGATTAGTTGCCTGAGAGCAGCGTCACGCAGGCTCGGAAAGAGGTACGCGCTGCCCGCGGGGATCGAATGTCATGAAGGCATTCGAGCTACAGGCTCTGTGGGCCTAAGTCCATCGACTGAGTTTGTTTCTGTGTTTTGCGGGCCCGTAGGGCCTGGCTTGAAGCGTTGTTTGGGGATGGTTTCCAATGCCGGTGATCCCTTGGCCCCCCGAATCACCAAGGGTGTTCGCCTGTTGCCTTATCGCGAATAGCATCTCTTTCCCGTCCTTGTCATAACTAATACGAATAGATTCGTACATCGGCTGTGCGTATCTTGCCAATTGCATAGCCATATGTATAGAAAGTCTAAATAAACAGCCCGCTGTACGTTAGTGTCAGTAACCAGGGAACAGGGAACTTAATTAACAATACGGGAGTTGTTATGAAGCAGTTTTGGACAGGCACATTGTTGGGCGGCGTCGCCCTGGCATTGGTAGGGACGGCGATCAATGCCGGCAATAGAGACGAGCATCAACATCGCATACAAACCTTCGCGTCGAAAGGCGACGTGGTCAATGCACCTTTCGTTGGCCCTGAAAATGGGGTCTGGACTATTGATGGGCTGTCAGGCGTTGGCGTCATGCTGGAGGTACAGAATGACCAGGTCGCCATCGGCATACAGACCTACGATGCAAAAACCGGCGACCCGCTATTTCTCACCAGCTACGGGACGCTGGTTCACCTCAGCGGAGCGGCGCACTTCGAAGGCGACCTGTTTTACTCGCAAGATGGCAGCTGTTTGACTTGCGATTTTACGGAGCCAAACGTTGATATGTTGCCCGGCGGGACGATTAACATCACATTTCTTAGTCCTGTGAACGCGTTGGTTTCCTTTTTTGGGTCGTTGGGTGAGCATGTTGTGTTACCGAAAGGGATTGCGCCCAGCAGCATGAACCGCTTGTTATTTGGTTACTCTCAGCACCCGGCGGCGCGGTTCGCAGGAGCCTGGCTCGTTGCCTCTGACCTGTCAGCAGGCGGTGCCTTTGTGATTACCCAGGTGTTCAATATTGCTCAGCAGGGTGACAGCATGGTGGGGTGTCCGCTGTTTAGTCTCGCCACCGGCGAATGCGCACCCGGTAACCTTGAATCATTCGTTGTCGACGAAGCCGAAGAGGGCGACGGGTTTGTTGGTCTGCATTTCAAGTTTGGCGGGTTCGGATTCACTATGGACAAGTACCAGTTTGCTGCGGCTGGTGCCCGCACAACATCATTGGGTGAGTATGAAACTATCGGTTTTTCCAACAAGGGTGGCGATAGCAGTTTGCCGGCAATGATGGTACGAGTCGCCGCGCCGGGTCACTTCGACAACCCGACTCAAGTGGTATCGGAGCCAGGGGCGTGGGCGGTCGCGGGCCTCGGTGGCGTCGGTTTTGAATTGGACATGCAAAACGGCGTAGCCGGTCTAGGCGCGTTTACTTATGAGGAGGATACAGGCGATCCAATTTCATACACCGCGGCAGTTGCTTTCGACGACCTGGGCAACATTCCGCTTGATCTTGCCAACGGCGGTAGTTGTCTCAACTGCGAGCCTGGCACTGTGACAGTCATTCCAGGCGCTGGCGGTACGGCATCTCTGGCGCTGACAAGCATGGATCAGGGTTCAGTCTCGTTTGCTGCACCAATAGCCGGCAAAGGCGATGCCCCTGTGACCCATGAACTGGAGCGGCTTTACTTCAACGGCCCGCTTGATCGCTTGCTCGGCAAATGGGCATTGATATCCGACCGCAGTGAAGGGGGACTGTTTGTCGGCGGCTTGGTCGTGAACTTCACCGAAGTGATCGACGGTGTAGTGATGGGGTGTCGTTCCAAAAATTTGCTGGACGCCGAGTGCGACATGGCCTATCCGGTTTCGGCCACGGCCCAATCAGATGGCGAATCAGGTGTGATCATCTCGGTTGATTCCAGTTTCCTGACCCGAGATTACAGCTATGGAGCTGTGGGTGTAGATCAAACCAGCTTCGGTATGGCCGTGGATATTGATGACCCTGAGAATCCAAGGCTGAGTCGTGGCATTCGCCTGCTTTCAGCGTCGGCGATGGGTGTTGCCTCACAATAGTTGAGGGTGTTGCCATAGTCCGTCCTGGATTAGCAACTCCATGGATTTCACGACAGCCTCACAGTTCGTATCGGGGCCTCAGCGTATAGTCGCTGCGGCCCCTTCCTGAAACTTCGCTGACATTCCCTCGCTACGGTATGCAGATTCCCTAAAAGTCACGGAGTCTGAAATGATGTGTTGTGTTAGATGTAAGCCGTTGTATTGGGTCGCCGCTGTTGCGTTACTTGTCAGTACTTCGGTGCATGCCAGCCCATACCCTGAAGACCATTTCGGGCAGCATCTGCAAGCGATCATGGCGGGTATTGCCAATCCGACAGACGAAAACGTAAGCAACGTTGTTCAGCAGCACATGTCTGAACAAATGCAGGCGCTGCCGATGGCAGCTCATCAACAGTTCTTCCAGCAGATGTCGGCAGAACTGGGCGATTTTGAAGTCGGTGAAGTGCAAGACCAGGGGCCAGGTAGTTACTACGTCGATGTCAAGCGAAACGGCGATGAGCCAGTACGGTTGTTGGTTGAGTTTGACCCCAATCCACCGTACGGCATGATTGGTATTCAACCTATCCCGTTCATCGACATGACAGCTCTGAATATCGATGATCCCGCTGCATTGGATCGCGCTTTGCAAAGCCTGGCTCATGGCAATCAGTTTTCTGGCGCATTGTATATCGAGGACGCCGGGAAGACTGCATTTGAGGGAGCCTATGGTGATGCCAACAAACGCTATGGCGTGGCCAATACAAAACGGACCCGATTTCCGGTTGGCTCGATCACCAAAGCGTTCACGCGGCTGGCAGTGCTACTGTTGCATCATCGCGGGCAGCTCGAACTGACCGACACCATCGGCAACTACATTCCCGAACTGCCCGCTGCCATGGGCGAGCACATCACCGTTTGGCACTTGTTACGTCATCAATCAGGGCTGACAGATTACTTTGGGCATCCGCAGTACGAGCGTGACAAGCGCAGCTATCTTGATGTGACCGACTACATTCCGGTGATTGCGGATCTAGAGCTTGAGTTTGCGCCCGGCTCGGCGCGACGTTACAGCAATGCTGGTTTTGTGTTGCTGGGTGTGGTGATCCAACGTGCTTCAGGTATCAACTACCACGACTACATTCGGCAACAGGTGTTTGCGCCGGCGGGCATGGACGATGCCGATTTCGAGCAGCTCACTTTGGTCGGCAAGCCTTATGCGGTCGGCTACACCAACCTTAGCCCCTTGGGACCTGACCAGGGCTTTGTCCGCGAGAATACTGACATTCTGCCCGGAATCGGATCGCCTGCCGGTACCGCCTACTGCACCATACAGGACCTGCTACGTTTCGATGATGCCCTGTGGCATGGCAAGGTCTTTCCCGAGACGGTAGTGAAACTTTTCCACTCAATTGAAATGGCGGAAACGATTGAGGCTGCATTGGCCGCAGACTGGCCAGCTGCCTTTTCAGCCGCAGGTGGTCAACCCGGTGAAAACGCTTTGATCATCAGTGTTCCCGCCAAAGGCCGTCGCGTCGTGGTACTGTCGAACTATGACGAACGGCTGGCTGAAGATATCGGTGTGCACCTGTATCAACAACTGAAAAAACAAGACATCCACACGCAGCTCTGAGTAGGACACGGAGTAGGATCGAATGAGCAAACCACATGTTCTGGTGGTCGAGGACAACTCGCTGACCGCCAGTACACTGTGCAGTTACCTGCAACGCAGTGATTTCGTGACCTCGCGAGCTGGCGACGGGCCGACGGCCTGGTCAATGATCAATGCGCAGTCATTTGATCTGGTATTGCTCGACCTGATGCTTCCCGGGATCGATGGTTTGGAGCTGTGTCGCCGCATTCGAGAGTCATCGTCAGTTCCAGTGTTGATGATTACTGCACGCAGTACTGAGGACGATGCGATCACCGGTTTGAGTGCGGGGGCCGACGACTACATCCGCAAGCCTTTCTCGCCAAGAGAGGTGGTGGCCAGATGTCAAAGAGCGCTGCTTAGAACTGAAACTGACAACGAGAGTGCGGTTGTTTCTTTGGCCGATGACGTGCTGCTCGACCAAAATGCGTTGCGCGCTGTCGTGCGAGGCGAAGCTATCAAGTTGACACGTGCGGAGGCGCGCTTGCTGACCTTTATGGCGAAACGGCCGGGCCGTGTATTGGATCGAGAGACGCTGCTGTCTGCGGTATATGACGATATCGCCGATGTCAGTGATCGAACAATTGACACTCACCTGTACAACCTGCGCCGCAAGCTTGAAATTGATCCAAAAAATCCTCGCTTGCTGACCAGCGAATACGGCATCGGTTACAAGCTGACCAAGACACGGATATGAGAGTGCGTTTGGCCCACCGTCTGGTGTTGACCCTGGGCGCCCTGGTACTGATAAGCGCAGTCGTCATGGGGGTGCTTATTCCGCGCTCGGTCAACGTGGAGTTCGAGCAGTTTGTCGAAAAACAAGAGCTTGATGCAGCAGTGGCTGCAGAGGATGGCGGCTTGCTGCAGGCGGTCGGAGCTCTGTACAGCCAAC
The DNA here is from genome assembly GCA_021604725.1 of Lysobacteraceae bacterium. Lineage (GTDB taxonomy): Bacteria > Pseudomonadota > Gammaproteobacteria > Xanthomonadales > BQJN01 > BQJN01. The sequence continues at coordinate 23,854 of BQJN01000014.1, forward strand.
ACGGACGATCGGTGCTGGCGTCTGCCCAGTTGCCAATGGATCGCCGCTTGCTGGTTATATTTGAATCCAAAGCGCATTGGTCCAACGCTGATTGGCCCCTGTCCAAGGTTGGCTATGAAGCTAGCACTGACACCTTGAGCTTCAGCCTCGTTGGCGAAGACGAGAACGTGCTGATGCTTGCAGGAATTCCGCCTCAACGATGGTTGAATTCGGAGGAGGGCGTTGCCTTGGCCTGGATGTTGCCAAGCGATGTGTTTTCGCCACCTGCGCTGCAATTTGAACGCTCGGTGCGCTTGCGAACGTACCTGGTGATTGTGCCGGTGGTACTGACGATACTGGCACTGATGTATTGGCTGGTGCGTCGTTCAATGGCACCAGTAGAGCGTTTGAATCTGGCGATGCGTGGCATTGGCGATGGATCTTTACCGGACCGCCTGGAGGTGCAAAGCAATGACGAGGTGGGTGAGCTGACGGCTTCATTCAATGAGGCCATCGATCGCTTGCAGCGGATGCAACAGGCGCGGCACCGCATGACCTCCGACATCGCCCACGAGCTTCGCACACCGATCACCAACGTCCGAGCGCGACTGGAAGGCATGGTCGATGGTGTGTTTGCTGTCAACCAGGACGAAGCACGGATTTTATTGGCGGAAATGGAGCAGCTGAGTACTTTGGTTGAAGACCTGCAGCAATTGAGCCTTGCTGAATCGGGTGAGTTGGCCGTCGCGTTACAGCCAGTTCGGTTGGTGGCATTTATTGCGGACCTTGAACAAACCTGGAAGCCGGTCGCTGAGTCTGCGGGCAAAGTCATTGGCGTGGCTGCAGAGGAAGCATTGGAGGTGGAAGCTGATCCGGTCAGGTTACGCCAATTGATCGGTATTCTGATTGACAATGCCTTGCAGCATGGAGGGCCGGGTGTGACGGTCACATTGCGCTGCAGGCGACACCACGGGCAGCCTGAGTTGGTCGTCGAAGACAATGGACCAGGGATGGATGAGGCTGATCGCAACAGGATGTTTGATCGGCTCTATCGTGCTGACGAGTCCCGCGCTCGCGATACTGGAGGCAGCGGCCTGGGCCTGGCTATCGCTCGCCAGTTGGCGGCCCTGCAGGGTGCAGTCATTGAGGCGCAGTCCGGTAATCAGTCAATGGGGTTAAGGATGATTGTTCGCTTCCAGACATGCCAGAGCCGCGAAAGCGCCAGGTGATGGAACCAACTGATGGCTCTGGTGTAACCAATTTGTTCCTGCTTTCCTAGTGTTTAGTGAAGGCCGCCACGTCGGACGGCTACAGCGGAACACAATGCCATGTTGAAATCCCTAGCACTGGTCGCACTTATGGCGACTTCAACGGCCCAGGCTGGGTCCTTCTCTTCGAGCGATCTGCCTGCCGACGCGCAGTGGTATGTTCACGTCAACCTTGATGTCATGCAGTCCTCGTCGACTGGTCAGGTGATTTTCGCCGAATCGATTGGTGAGGCTTTCGAGGACATTCAACGAGACGTCGGTATTGACCTTTCTGGTCAGATCGATTCTGTCACCATAAGCGGTGCGTCCTTGCCGCCCGATCAGCCAGCCATCCTGCTGCGCGGTGAATTGTCGCTGCATACTCAGACGCAGATCATCGACCTGATGCGCCAGGAAGGCGATGTGTTTATCGAAGAGCAGTACGCCGGCCTGACCTATTATGGTTTCGACCAAGATGGACATCGAGGCTCGCACGCTGGTGAGGACATGCTCTACATCGCGTTCGGCATCGGTTCGACCATGGTCAGCCCCAGCGAGCAAGTGGTTCGCGACTATCTAGCCAACGGCGCCGAGCCTGCCACCCGCTACGTTGCCGATCCAAACGCGATGTTGGTATTGCACGCTGAACAGGCCATGGTGCAGGGTGGGGTGGATGCGCGTGATGTCGACGTGCCCGGTGGCTGGGATTCCGAAATTGTCTCCAACATTGACAGCGCCGCATTGGTGTTGGCCGATGCTGGTGGTGACATGTTGTCGTTCGATGCGGAGATCGTCGCCAGTACAGAAGAGCACGCCTTCTACATCCACAATGTGGTGCAAGGCTTGTTGTCGCTCAAAGCACTGGAGTCAGGCGATAGCAACGAGGAAATCAAGGCGTTTTTGATGAACGCCCATGTCGATAGCCAGGGCAATCTGGTGACCATGAGCGCGATGATCCCGTTGAGTTTGCTGGAAGAGGTCATCGACTAGCCGAGATTGATTCGTGTCGATCGATAAAGATAGAGAGCTAGCGGTGTCAGCCAAGTCAGGTGACGCCGCTGCCTTTGAAGCACTGGTGACTCGGTACGAGACACCGGTGTTTCGGTATTTGCTGGCACGGCTCGGTCATCGAGCAGATGCCGAGGATGCCTTGCAAGAAGCGTTTGTCAGCGCCTATCGGTACCTGCAATCCTTTAATGTCGAGCAGTCGTTTCGGGCGTGGATTTATACCATCGCCATTCGAGAGGCAGGTCGGATTGGCAAACGGCAAACCCGTCGCCGCTGGGTTGAGCGTCTGTTTGCTGGCAGTGGTGAACCGGTCGACGACACTGACCCGGTGGGCGATCATGGCGTATGGGCGCTGGCGCGACAGGCGTTACCGGTTCAGCAATTCACTGCCTTGTGGTTGTATTATCATGAACAATGGGACGTCGGCGAAGTCGCGGCGGGTCTGGGTCGCTCAAGCAGTTGGGTGAAAGTGAATCTGCATCGCGCCCGCGGTGTTTTGCGCAAACGCCTGCAGCCGGCGTCACCGGCGCTGGATCTGGAGTCGGAAGGCAAGAGGGTTTGATATGAAACAGTTGTCTGAATCTCAGTTGCCGCATGCACTGCGAGCTGATGGGCCCAAGGACCGTGTGAGCATCGATCTGCACAAGCAGGTGATGCAGCGAATCGAACAGCGCAATGCGCCAGCCTTCTCCGCGCGATGGAAGCTGATTGTGGCCGGCGGATTGAGTCTATCGTTGGCAGTCGCTGCGGTCATTTATGTTCAGCCAAATGAACCCATACGAAGTACGCGAGGCTTCGCTTCAATTGCCAACGTGTTAGAGACGGCTCCAGTGGCCCAGGTGTCGCTGGGCATTCCTGAGCAAACACTGAAAAATGAGCTCGTTGCGCTGAATGCCGATGCGCAAAAAGTTGTTGCGGGTACGCCGCTGGAGCGATTGTTGCGTTAGTATCTGACTTCGATCGAACGACGCGAGGACACGCATGAAGAACTTGACACTGATATGCCTACCGGCATTGGCCTTGGTGGCATTCCAGTCATCGGCGCAGCAATATGTCTATCCAGCCAATGGCCAAAGCCCCGAACAACAGCAGCAAGATGAGTACGAGTGTCATGCCTGGGCTGTTTCTGAATCGGGATTCGACCCAACGCAGGCCAGCAACCCTGGAACGGTAGCTCAAGCGCCGCCGACAACTGCGACAGGGTCAACACCTGGTGCAGGAGCGAGCGGTGCAGTGCGTGGTGCCGCGGCGGGTGTCATTATCGGGGACAGCAGCGAATCGGCCGCAAAAGGGGCAGCTGCCGGGGCCGTCCTGGCTCGTAGCTCATCACGTCGACACAACCGTCGAGCCCGTGCCGAGACCGAGGCGGTCAATGAAGCAGTGCAGCAAGACTATGCCGCCCATCAAGACGGCTATAACAAGGCTCGCAGCGTCTGCCTCAAAGGTCGCGGTTACACCGTTGAGTAGCGACTGACTCGATTGTTTCCAGCCGGCTCACTGTGCCGGCATCGAACCAGAGCCCTTCGTAGACCTCGCCGCTGACCAGACCCTGGTCGGCGGCGTGTCGCAAACGTGGAACAACCGAAAAGGCTTTTCCAGAGGGTTTGTCGGCCAGTTTTGGGTCGTAGACCGCAATCCCTGAGTAGGTGTATCGCGGTGCGCCGTCATTTTGCACCTTTTGGCCTAAAAGGGCGAAATCACCGTCAGGATTATGGTCCGGGTTGGGAACCAGCACCAGATGGGCAGTGTCCACTTTTTTCTGAACCAATCTGTGGACCGGGAAATCCGTCCAGATATCAGCATTCATGGCGATAAACGGCTGCTCACCGAGCAGCTGGCGCGCATGATGTATGGCGCCGCCACTGTCCAGTGGCTGTGGGCCTTCATCGCTGTACTGGATACGCACGCCGTTCTGGCTGCCATCACCGAGGTGTTCGCGAATCAACCGGCCAAGCCAGGACAGGTTGATAACGATATCGGTAACGCCGCCGTTGCGCAGTGCGGCGATTCGCTTTTCAATCAGCGTGCTGCCGGCGACGCTAATCAGCGGCTTCGGCGTGCTGTCCGTTAGCGGGCGTAGTCTTTCGCCACGGCCTGCTGCATAAAGCAGCGCCTTCAACTGGCTTTCCTTGCTTGTATTTCCAGGGCGGGCATGACGCGCGACCGCACCAATTCGGCCAGGCCTTCCAGGGCTTGATAGCGACTGCAGACCTCGAGAATGTACTGCACTGTTCTTGGCACATCAGACAGGTAACCCGACTTGCCGTCACGGTAATTGAGCCGTGCAAAGATGCCCGCCGCTTTGAGGTGTCTTTGAACACCCACCCAGTCGAACCAGAGCCGCCAGGTTTGCGAGTCAACATCCGGGGCAAATAGCGAGCGATAACCCTCGGACCAACGCTCGACCCAGGCATTGGGCCAGCGTACATAACAATCGCGCAGTAGCGAGACCAGGTCATAGGTGATCGGTCCGCGCACAGCATCCTGAAAATCGAGTACGCCGGGGCTATTGTTTTCAGTCACCATCAGATTGCGACAATGGTAGTCGCGATGGACGAACACCTGACGCTGCTTCAGCGCCTGGTCACAAAGCAATGCAAAGGCATGGTGTAGCGTGGTCTGTTCATCGCTGGACAACTCCAGCTCAAGGTGCTTGCCTAGCAGCCAGTCTTTGAACAATGCCATTTCGGCGTTGAGCAGTTGCTGGTCGTAGGCCGGCAGCGACGACGGGTCGATTTTTTGAATGTCATGAAGTGCCGACAAGGCCTTCTCATACAGCGCATCAGCGGACTTCACGTTTAAAGCATGCGAGTAAAGCTGGTCACCAAGGTCTGTCAGCAACAGGAAGCCATGCCGCAAATCGGTGGCCAGAACTTCGGGTGCATTGACACCTGCTTGCCGTAGCCGGTGTGCAATATCGATAAATGGGCCGCAATCTTCGTGCTGCGGTGGCGCATCCATGACAATCAAGGAGCGGCCGTTGTCATCAACCCGCAAGTAGCGCCGAAAGCTGGCATCGGCCGAGGCGATTGAAATCCGGGCGTCCTGGTGGCCGAGTTCGCTTGCCAGCCAATGTTGCAGCGATAGTTGCCGGGCGTCAGTCACTATGACCCTCATGACGGCTGGCCAATACCTTCTTGACATCATCCATGCTCAGGCCGCGACTATGCAGTCCAACCAGTAGGTGATAGATCAAATCGGCCGCTTCATCGGCGACGCGGTCGGCTGATTCGGCGGCAATGGCCAGAGCGACTTCAGCGCCTTCCTCGGCGATCTTCTTTGCTACCGATACCTTGCCTGCGGTAAGTAGCCTCGAGGTGTAACTTTCGTTGTTTGGCAACAGCGCTCGGTCTGCAATGATTTGCTCAAGATCAGTCAGTTTCATGTTTTGAGAGAGTCCAAAGGGTATTCGGCGCAATTGCGCAGGTTAGCGGATTGCTAGGGGTGACGCCAAGCTCGAAGGTCAGTTGGCAGTTGAGTCTCGAGTCTGCGCTGGTGTATCGAAACAAGTGCGCGTGCCAAGGTGACAGGTCGGCCCTATCGGTCGAACTTTAATTAGCAGCGTGTCCCGGTCGCAGTCGACATCGATGGAGTCGACCAGTAGAAAATGACCGGATGTCTCACCCTTGCACCACAACGTTTGTCGGGAACGCGAGAAAAACCATACCTTGCCGTCGTTTTGAGTTCTGGCCAGCGAATCGGCGTTCATGAAGCCCAGCATCAGCACTGCGTGGTCGTTACTGTCTTGAATGATGGTAGGCAACAGGCCGTTTGCGCATTTGTTCCAATCGAGGCTGGCAGGATCGATAAGCTGGCTCATAGTCTGACCTCTATGCCCTGTTCGGCTACCGTAGCCTTGACTTGGTTCGGTGTCAGGGTACCAAGGTGGAAGATCGATGCGGCGAGGGCACCGTCAACATCGGCCTGATTGAAAACATCTACAAAATCGTCGGCGCAGCCGGCACCACCAGAGGCAATCAGTGGCACGTCGCAAACGGCGCGTACGTCGTTGCATTGCTCAATATCAAATCCAGTGCGCACGCCGTCGGCATTCATGCAATTGAGGACGATCTCGCCGGCCCCGCGCCGCTGCACTTCTCGGACCCAATCCAGGGTGCTGCGCTGCGCTTTATGGATGGTGGCTGTGTCGCCAGTGCATTGATAGATTTCATAGCCGGTCGGTCCCATTTGCGTATCAATACCAATCACCACGCACTGGCTGCCACAACGCGCAGCCAATTGGTCTATTAATTCTGGATTGCGCAGGGCAGGGGTATTGATAGAGATTTTGTCTGCGCCGGCATCAAGAATTTGCACGGCGCGATCGACACTGGTGATGCCGCCGGCAACGCTAAATGGGATGTCGATCAAATCACTGATGCGACGAATCCAACTGGCGTCTACCGATGCGCCAGCCGGGCTGGCTGCGATGTCGTAGAACACCAGCTCGTCCGCGCCAGACTGGCAGTAGAGTAGTGCCAATTCCAGCGGGTCGCCGAGATCGCGGTGATTACGAAAGCGGACGCCTTTGACGACACGGCCGGATTTGACGTCCAGGCAGGGAATTATGCGGCGGGCTGGCATTGGCCTATGGCTCCTTGCAACATGGCGCGACCAACAATGGCGCCGCTAACGCCAGTTTCACGCAATCGCTGCAGGTCCTGGTCATTGCGTACGCCGCCTGAGGCCTGCACTTGGAAGTCTGACCAGTCGCTGACCAGACGGCGATAAAACTCGGTATCCGGGCCTTGCATTGCGCCGTCGCGTTGAATGACTGTGCTCAAGACGTGTTTGATGCCAGCGCTGGAAGCGCGTTCAAAAAGCTTCGCGGCGGGGAGATCGGACTGGGTCCAGCCATCGGTAGCGACGCGCATGCGACTATCCAGGTCTGCGGCCAGTACAACGTGTTCCGGTCCGAAGCGATCGACCCATTCGGCCATTGCTGATGGATCTTTGACCAAAGTCGTGCCTAACACCACGCGTTTGACGCCAATGGCAAACAGCTCCAGTGCATCCTGGGGACTGCGAATACCACCGCCGACTTGAACGGTGCCACCGAAGGCCTCGACCAGTGCGGCGATGGTGTCTGTTTGTGTTCTGACGCCATCTTTGGCCGCCGCCAGGTCGACCACGTGCATCACCGAGTAGCCCTTGCTGGCAAACGATTGTGCAAATTCAGTCGGCGTCTGCTCAAACCGAGTGACCTGTTGGTAATCGCCCCGGTAAAGGCGTACGACTTGACCGTCGATCAGGTCGATGGCGGGGATGGTCAACACAGAAAATTCTCCAATAATTTTTGGCCAACTGGGCCGGATCGTTCAGGGTGAAATTGCGCACCAACACGATTTTCGAATGCCGCCAATGCTGTGATCGGCTTGCTGGCCTGGGCGCTGAGGATGGTGTGCTGGTCGACGTCTGCAGCGAAACTGTGCACAAAGTAGGCGTAGTCACCGCCGCGAAGTCCGTTGCTGATGGGGTGTGATCGATCGGCATGCAATTGACACCACCCCATGTTGGGGACTCGAAAGCCCGCGGCCGGTTGCAGTTTCTTGACGCGTCCAGGCAGCAGGCCCAGGCCGCAAATATCGCCTTCGTCCAGCGACTGATACATCAGCTGCATGCCCAGGCACACGCCCAGCAGTGGGCGCTCAAAGGTCTGCAAGACTTCGGCGATACCGGTGCTGTTCAAGTGATTCATAACCGGCTCGGCGTGGCCGACACCCGGCAGCACCACCCGTTCAGCCTTGGCGATAAGGTCTGGGTCGGCACTGGTGATGGTCTGCGCACCAAGTCGCGAAAAGGCGGACCGTACCGCCCCCAGATTGCCCCCGCCGATATCGACGATGGTGATGTTAGGTCTCACAACACACCTTTGCTGGACGGGATCGCCCCATCGCGCTGTTCTGTCGCCTGTGCCAGGCATCGGGCAAAGGCTTTGAACGCACCTTCAGCCATATGATGGTTGTTGTCGCCCCGTACATTGAGGTGTATGGCAGCGCCCAGCGATTGAGCCAGCGACTTGAAAAAGTGCGGGATCATCTCTGTCGACAATTGACCGACCTGCGGTGATGTAAAGGCGATATCGATCTGACTAATCGGGCGCCCAGACAAATCAATCGCACATTGCGCCAAGGTTTCATCCATCGGCAAGGTGAAACCATAGCGCCCAATGCCGCGCCGTTGATCCAACGCCTTGTCTAAGGCCTCGCCCAGCGCCAGCGCGCAATCTTCTACCGTGTGGTGGTCATCGATGTGCGTATCACCGATGCAGCGCATTTGGATATCGATACCGCCATGCTGGGCGATCTGTGCCAGCATGTGATCGAAAAAACCAATACCGGTTTCAATTTCGAACTGGGGCTGCGCTGGGTCGAGGTCGACCTGCACTTCAATCGCCGTCTCATTGGTCCGCCGTTGCACCGAGCCTTTGCGCGGCTGATCAAGTACCTGGCGCACAATCTCCGGCCAGCTCTGACCTTCGGGTCCGACCCGAAAACCACGCACGCCCATGTTTTCGGCCAATTGCAGGTCTGTGACGCGATCACCGACAACGAAGCTACGCTGGTAGTCCAGGTCACCGCCGCGCATCAACGGCAGAACCAGTCCTACCGCTGGTTTGCGATTTGGGCTGGGGTTGTCCTCAAAACTATCATCGACCAGCACCTCGCTGAAGGTAATGCCTTGCGATGAAAACAAATCCATCATGTGCTGCTGTGCTGGCAGATAATCCTGCATCGGAAATGAGTCGGTACCTAACCCATCCTGATTGGTGACGATGACCAGCTCATAGCCGGCATCAACCAGGCGCAACAGGCTGGCAATGACCCCCGGCATCAGCTTGACCTTTTCGACCGCATCGACCTGAAAGTCTTCGGGTTCCTCAATCAAGGTGCCGTCGCGATCAACAAAAGCGATTCGTCTCATCAGTGGTTGCCCGCCATTGCACGTTGCCCAGGAAGCGTCGACTGCAAATCGATAAGCAGCTTTAGCAGACGGTCGTTCTGTTGCTGCGTGCCAACACTGATGCGAACGGCATTGTTCAAATTCGCATATTCGGTCACTCGCCGAAGTGAAACGCCAGACGCGCGAGCCTGTTTGACCAGCCGATCGGCATCACTGACCTCAAGCAGCAGGAAATTGGCATCACTGGGCCAAACCTTCAGCACATAGGACAACTGCGGAAGTGCTCGCTTCAATTGCTCTCTGGCTCGTCGTACCTGTTGCACTCGAAGCTCAATCAGATTGGGAGTGCTTAAAGCTTGCATGGCAGCATCGACAACAGGCGATGGAATCGGGTAGGGGGGCAGGGCAGCTGCAATGGTGTTGATGGTGGTTTCAGCCCCGATAGCGACACCCAATCGCAGGCCGGCCAGTCCGTAGGCTTTGGACAAGGTCCGCAGGACGATCAGATTTGGCGTCTGTGTAGCTTGCTTTGCCAGTGAAGGTAGAACGCTAAACTCTACGTAGGCCTCATCCAGTACCACCAATACTTCAGGCGCAAGCGCGTCCAGCAGACGGCCAATCTGATCTTCACTGATTGTGGTGCCGCTTGGGTTGTTTGGACTGCACAAGAAAACGATTGAAGCATCATTTTGTCTGGTGGCCATGACAATAGCCGGGATATCTATGGCGAAGTCATCGCTGCGTTTGAGTGGGCAATTGATCGTTTTGGCACCATGCAACGTAGCGTAGTGCCGATACATCTCAAACGCTGGCGAACATTGCACCAGGGCGCCGTTGCCAGGTTGCAATACAGACCGAATAATCAAGTCAATCGCCTCATCGCTGCCGCGACTAAGGAGCAACTGCTTGGTGTCTACTTCATAGACCTGCGAAAGCTCTTCTATCAGCGCCCGCGGCTGCGGCTCGGGGTAGCGGTTAAATTCGTCTTCCACCGGCCACTCATTGGCATCCAGCTTCAGGTCAATGCCTTGCTTGCTCGGTGCGACATACATGGGGGCCGCATTGAGATCGGTCCGAATCATGCTGCTTCCTCGCTACCGTTACTGTTTAGACGACACGCTACAGCTTGAGCGTGTGCACGCAGCCCTTCGGCTTCGGCCAGTGCAATTGTCGCCGGGCCCAGTCGGTCTGCCGATGCTCGGTCAAACGACTGAAAGGTCACCGCTTTCATAAACGACGACGGATCAACGGTGCCCTGAAACCGAGCAGTGCCACCGGTGGGTAGGACGTGGTTGCTGCCACTGGAATAGTCGCCGAAAGATTCGGCAGCGTAGCGCCCTACGAAGACGGATCCGGCTGCGCGTATCGCGTTGGTCAAGGCGTCGGGTTTATTCACCTGCAGCAACAGGTGTTCTGGCGCGTATCGATTGGCGACCTCGATCGCCATGCTCAATTCGTCAACCAGGATGAATCGGGCATTGGCCATCGCCAGCTCTGCGATGTCGCGTCGCGGCAAGTCTTGTAGTTGTGAATCAACCTCTGACTGAGTGGCCTTGATCAAATCGGCATTGGTGGCGACCAGAAGCACCTGCGCATCGCTGCCGTGTTCGGCCTGGGCCAGTAGATCAGCAGCAATCCAGCGTGGATCAGCCGTCGCGTCTGCAACCACCATCGCCTCGGATGGGCCGGCCAGCATGTCAATGCCGGGACCGCCGGCAGCGGTGCTGACTTGTGCCTTGGCCGCTGTGACCCAGGCGTTTCCAGGCCCGAACAATTTGTCACATGGTGCGATCGATTCAGTGCCGAAGGCCATGGCGGCAATGGCTTGCGCGCCGCCGACCGTGAAGACCTGATCGATGCCGTACTCCAGGGCTGCCCAGGCGATTTCCGGGGCGAGTCCCATAGGCGAGGGCGGCGTGCACATGATCACTTGCTCACAGCCAGCAATCCTTGCCGGTATGGCCAACATCATCAGTGTCGACACCAGTGGCGCGGTGCCGCCAGGAATATACAGACCAACCCGACGCAAAGGCAGGAATCGTTTGTCGAGTCGTTGCCCCTGCGGGCCTTGCCAGCGTGTGTCTTTTGGCAAGCAGGCTTGCTGAAAGGCTCGAATGTTTTCTGCCGCCAGCTTGGCTGAACCACGAAAGGCCTGTGTGGTCTTTGCCGCTTGTGCCTGCAAGTCTTTTTTGCTGATCGGCAATTGCGGCTCAGCGCCATCGAGAACCCGGCTCCAACTGCATAGCGCATCATCACCACCCTGGCGGATTTCCTCAATAATTGCGCCAACCCGTTCGTTCAAGGTGGCGCGACTGCTGCTGTTGGGCCGTGCCAGGACGGCTTCTTGTTCGATGTTGTCGAGCAGTGTCCAGCGAATAAGTTCGTTCATTTTCGGTCACCAATTAGGCCAACATTTTCTCAACAGGAAGCACCAATACCGAGCTGGCCCCGGCTGCTTTCAATGATTCAAGGTGTTCCCAAAATACCGATTCACGGCATACAGCATGCACCGCGACCCGACCGGAGTTTCCTTCCAGCGGCAGCACCGTGGGCGTCTCGGCGCCTGGCAACAAACCGGTTATTTCCGAAATCTTGTTCGCGGGCGCATGCAGCATCACGTATTTGCTTTCGTTGACCGTCAACACGCCATCGACGCGTGCCAACAACATGTTAAGTAGCGATTGCATGCTGGGTTCAATCTCAGGGCCACCCAGCAACAAGGCCTGCGATTGAAAGATCGGTTGCAACTCAATCAGGCGGTGAGCGGCCAGAGTCTGGCCGGTGGAGACCAGATCGCAAATGGCATCTGCGGTGCCCAGTTCAGGGGCCACTTCGACCGATCCAGACAACAGAACGATGTCTGCCGTCACGCCACGCGACGCTAGGTAGTCCCGGGTCAGGGCGGGGTAGCTGGTGGCGATGCGCAGTCCATTGAGGTCGCTTGTGTCCTTGATTTTTGACCCTTCAGGCACCGCAATGCTCAGCCGGCACTGACCGAAATCAAGTGTTCTCAGCGGCGTCGGAAATGAGGGCGAATCGCCGGCTTCGGTGAGGCGCTCTTCCTGGTAAACATTGCCGCCAGCGATGCCCAGTTGGCAGCTGCCGGAGGCGATCAGCCGGGGTATGTCGTCATCGCGAACATACAGCAGGTCAATGGGCAGGTTTTGCCCACAGGCCAGCAGGTTGTTCTTGCTGCGGATGAACTTGACGCCGCATTTTTGCAACAGCTCCACCGAGGCTTTGTTGAGTCGGCCCGATTTCTGTACAGCGATGCGCAGTCGGCCGTTGCCGTTCGGAGCGGAATAGTTTGTCATAATGTAATAGCGCGTTAATACGTTAATGCGTATGATACGCACAGCTCTCACGGAACGCAACACTCCAAGTGACGGCGTTGTAAACTTACTTGTAGCTGAACAAAGTCACACGGCCGAGAATGAAAAAACATCCTGACCAAAAACCAAAACATCTAAACCAGGCGCAGCGAGACCTGTGTGAAGCGCTGGCAACGCTGCGCGACGCCGGCGAAATCGAAACCTTCATGGAAGACTTGTGTACACCGGCCGAGTTGGAGGCGCTGGTGGACCGCTGGCGCGTTGTACGACTACTGCAAGAAGGCTTGCCGTATCGCAAGATTCACGACATCAGTAGTGTGTCGGTCACCACCATTGGTCGTGTTGCCAGGTTTTTGGAGCAGGGGGCGGGCGGTTACCGCCTGGCCTTATCGAGGTTGGCAGACGACTGAGCTACCGTTGGTCCGCTCTCTAATCGAGCTGACGGGCGACTGCATCAGCAACGTCTTCAGTCGCACTCAAAATCGTCCGGTTCAATCGCTCGACAACTAGCTGGAAAGCCATGCGTCTGCCAGTAGTCCAGGACGCCACTTTGGCGTTTGTGGTCCATGAATTGAGCCGACTGACGGTAGCTTCGGAAGTCAGGGCCCCAGGTCAGCAGACTCAAAGGCCGAAACAAATCATGTATGCCTAATGGGATCAGCAGATTGCCCAGGTAACTGCCCGGGTTTTCGATCTGAACGACGTGTCGGCGCAACGCATCGATCAGCTCTGTATGGTCATCCTCCGGGTGCCGGTAGGCCTGATAGATGGCTTCCTGCAGGTGCCAATCCGGCAACCAGCTGGTTTGACCAAGGGCAAACAGGAAGGTGGTGCGTTGCTCAAAAGCGGCCAATAGTGAGAAGTTGGTGTACTGGTCTGTAACCCGGCCAGTACTCAATGCATCAAGGAAGTGTTGGTAAGACTCTTCCCTTCGACCCAGCGTGAACAACGTCTCGTATTCGTTTTCAACGCAAGGTGCCAGTAGCGGGTCGACCACCATGCATTGTTGAAAGGCATCCAGGGCCCGCGAGGTTTCTCCCAATTCGGCCCAGGTCAGTCCAAGCCAGTTGAGTGTATTGCCATTGCTTGGGTCCAGTGTCAGGGAGGTCTGCAAGTCCGAAATGATCGCCGCCATGTCCTGTGGGCCAGCAAGGGTCTCCGCCATTTGCAAACGAATGTTGGCCCTAGCTGCACGCGCCAAGGCATTGTCCGGATCCAGGGCAAGGGCGCGCTCAACCTGTTTCAGGCCTTGAACTGACAGCTCGTCAGTGGCCGCCGACTCAACGTAATCGCCGTGCAGCGCGGTCGCGGTTGCCAACCAGGCCCAGGCCTGAGCAAATTGGGGGTCCTGCTCGACCACGCGGTGCAACAGCTGTGCAGCGCGGTCGACTTGGCGGCGCGACTGGAGCATGTCCCTGGCGCGCAGAAACAAGTCGTAGGTCGAGAGGTCATGCGTGGCAATTGATCGTTCGACATGGCCGACCTGTGTGAGCTGCAGCGAGTCCACCAATGCGGCCACTATGGCCTTGGCAATTTCATCTTGAATGGCGAACACGTTCTCGGCAGTCAGCGGTCGATCGAAGGTTTCAGACCACAGATGGCGATCGGATTCGGCGTCAATCAACTGCGCGGTAATACGCAGCGTTTCACCCGAGCGACGCACGCTCCCTTCCAGCACGTGCCGTACCGACAATTGTTTTGCGATGGCCGGAATGCCCAAGCTTTCCTGGCCCTTGAATGAAAAGGACGAGGTTCTTGATGCGACCTGCAAGCCCCGCACTTTGACCAGTACGTTGAGGATTTCTTCTGCCATACCGTCAGAGAAGTAGCCCTGATCGGCATTAGGCGACAAGTCGGCGAAAGGCAAAACTGCGATGCTGGCTTCATTTGGCGCTTCAACTGCGGCGACCGGCACCGAGTCGATAGGTTCAGTTGACGTGGGCTCGGCAGGTGATGGCGCTTGCCATGTCGGTTTAAGCACGACCATGGCGCCGACCGCAACCAGCAGCAGAATAACCACCAGGTCCAGTTTGCGTGCGGTTTGATCCTTTGTGCTGTTGCGAGGGTCGACCTCGCTCTCGCGTTTCAGACCGTCCGGCGTCAATTCGAAGATCCAGGACAATGCCAATGCCGGCAGAAACCCGATCGCCAACATCACCACCATGGCCTTCAATACCCAGTCAGGGGTGTCGAATATGGGCAACAGGGTTTCAGCAACCTGCAGCACCAGCCAGGCACCGACCAGGTACAAGCCGGCCATCCGAATGACGTTGCGACGTTTAAGTTCAGTGAAAAAGGACATTCCTATCGTGCTCGTTCAAGTGCCAGACCACATTCGAAATCATCGTCGCCCAGCGGCCGACAAATGGCCGGCCAGCCAAGCTCTCGCCAATAGGCGACGAAGCCGTAACGTATCAATAGCTCTTTAACGCGAGGGTCACGCATCATGGCATGCCCTGCGCCGATGTTGTCGAATAGGTTGGAATAGTAGTAGACCTGCATGTTGGGCCCGGCCTGGTGCATCTCGGCGTTGTAGCGACTTATGTCACCGCGGGCAGCCATGAAGCTTGCCTTTTCCCCGTTGGGAGTGATTTGTAGCGCTTGTTGCAGTGCTTGTTCTGAAATGCTGTCGTCGCCAAATGCCCACGGCAGCATCACTTGAGCGTAGGCCATGTCTTCCGGCCATCGCTCAGCCGACCAAGCCAAGTGCTCCTGCGCGTCCTGCTGGCGATTGTGCGCAATCGCATAGTTCATCAAACCAACTTTGCTCAACAGGTAATAAGGCGCGAAGGCTCGTACTCTTTCGACCGCTTCCTGGGCATCGGCGAACTGGCCCAGCTGCAATGCTGCGGAGTAATAACGCTGCCAGCCGACGACGAAATACGGATCCAGCTCAACCAGTTGGCGGGCAGCCGCCATGGATGCTTCGGGGCGACCGACCTGCAACAAAAGCTCGGTGTAATCCTCGCGCGCATCCGGATAGCTGGGGTCGAGTTGCATGGACCGCAGGTAATGTCGTTCGGCCTCAGCATACTGAAATTGCGATCGGGCTGCGTTGCCCAAGGCATGTTGCACCCCAGGTGAGTCGGGTTCAATCGCTTCGGCTCGCTTCGCCGCCATCGTGACGTTACGAAACACCTCCTCGAGCTGAGCCAAAGTCATGTGTTCGACGTACCAGTACTTCACTTCATAGGCCAGCGACAGGGAGTACCAACCGGCAGCAAAATCAGGCTCCAACTCAACGGCCGCCTCAAAATGATCAATCGCTGCGTTGAGATCACTTCGACTGCGCAGCAACGAACGCCCCTTGAGGTAGTGGTCGTAGGCTTCAGGTGCGATATCACTGCGCGCCTTGGCCGAAGCGGCAACGCCCAAGGATTCCTTGAGCGCGAGGGAGACGCGGTTGGCGATGTCATCTTGTAGTGCAAATACGCTTTCCAGTTGGCGATCGTAGCTATGCGACCATTCATGAAAACCATCTGCTACTCGGATCAACTGCGCCGTGACTCGAATGTGATTGCCGTCACGGCGAACGCTACCTTCGACGATATGGCTAACACCCAAAGTGGAGCCGATTTGCCGTACATCACCGCCCTGGTCTTTGAAAGCGAATACCGAGGTTCGAGCCGCTACTTTCAATCCCTTGATTTTGGCCAATACATTGAGCAGTTCCTCGGTCATGCCGTCAGAGAAGTACTCTTGCTCTGGGTCACCGCTGAGATTACTGAAGGGCAAGACGGCCACAGAAGGTATAACGCTTGCCAGATCCTCGGTGGGGGGCGGCGATTGATCCGCGTTAGCCCTGGGCGCTGACGCTTGCGGGCGCATTGCATCCTGGTCAGCGCTCAACCACATTCGATCGACCACGAAGAATATGACCAGCGCCAACAAGCCCACGCCGATCATGCGATCCATGCGACGAGCCGAATAGCCGCCACGAGACTGATCTTCCGCGACCTGGGCATCGCGCTGCAGCCCGTCTGGGGTCAGTTCGAATACCCAACTAAACACCATCGCAGGTATGAATCCCAAAGCGATCAACAACACCAGCGCTTTGAGCACCCAGTCTGGGGTGTCGTAGATCGGCAGCAAGGTCTCCGCCACCTGCAAGACCAGCCAAGAGCCCACCAGATACAAGCCAGCCATCCGAATGACGTTGCGCCGTTTTAACTCATCCCACAGTTTCATTGCTCGCACTCCAGGTGGGGCAGGGGCTGTTCAGTAAGCACACAACCGTCCGGTGGCCCGTGCTGCTGCCAATAATCACTCAAGCCATATTGATCGGCCAGTTGGATAAAACTTGGATGTTGCAGGTAGGACCTGAAACTCGGATACCACTGGCTGAGCATCGGTGATTGGGCTTGCGCCGGATTGCTGCTCAATGATTGCTGCAAAGCGGCATCAGACAAACCGAACACCTGCAACAAAGTGGCCCATCCAGCGCCAGGCTCATCGCTGGCAGCGGCCAACAAGCGTTGTTGCGCCTGCTCCAGGTCTGCCCCATTTTCGAGCGCCCCGGCGATTGACATGGCCAGTTGGCGTTGCTCTGGTGGCATGCTGTCGTCGTCGCGCAGCCACTGCAGATAGGCTTCCTTGACGTCGCCTTCGCCGGCGCTGCCCAGGGGCAGCAAGAATAGAGCCCGACTGGCAGGGCCACGCCAGCCTAGATCACGCGATTGCCGCAGCATGCCTATGCCAGCAGGCCAGTCGCCCAATAGCGTCGTGGTGATCCCCAACCAGCCCGTCTGAAGTCCACTCAAGGGGTCCAGCCGCTGGGCCTGAACAAAACTGTCATGTGCCTTTTGTATATGGCCGACCTCAAAAAGCCCCAGCCCTTGCCACAACCAGGTGTTGGCATTGTTTGGCTCCAGCGCAATGGCCTGTGCAATCAACTCGGCATGTTTCAGGCGGTTGCCATTCTCCGCCGCCACACGAGCGCTGACCGCCAATGCCCCTGGGTGCTGTGGATCAATGGCCAATGCGCGATCGGCTGTCGTTTGTGCCTGTGCCAATGTATCGACGCCATCGGAATCGGCGGCGTAATAGCTCCAAACATACCAGGTACCGGCCAGCGCCGCCCAGGCATCGGCGAACTGTGGGTCGCTGTCCACGGCAAGTTGTAATAGCTCGCGCGCTGCCGGCAGGCTGGCGCCGCGTTGTGCAAATAACTGTCGCCCCCGCAGATAGGCCTCGTAGGCTTGCAAATTATCGGTGGCTGCCGTTACCTCGACCTGACGCACGCCCAATGAGTTGGCCATGGCGTCGGCAATCGCCTGAGCGATTTCTTCCTGCAATTGGAATATATCGACCAGTTGCCGGTCATAGCTTTGCGACCAGAGCGTCTCATCGTTGCGCGCATCGACCAACTGCGCACGAATGCGTACGTTTTTTCCATCACGCCGAACAGACCCCTCCAACAGGTGCGCCACGCCAAGCCTGCTGGCGATTTCTCGGGTATCCAGAGATTGATCACGAAATACGAAGGAGGAGGTGCGAGAGGTCACTTTCAAGCCAGCTATGCCAGCCAGAATATCGAGCAGTTCCTCTGCCAACCCTTCGGCGAAATAGGCGTCTTCGCTGTTGGGTGAGAGGTTGGCAAATGGCAAGACGGCCAGCGAGCGCGGATCCGCCGTGGTGGTCGGTGGCCTGGTTTCGGGGGGCGGTGTCTGACTGCTCGTGGCTGGTGCTGATTGAGTGCCGACCTCATCGATGAACTGTCGCAACAAGGACAGACTCAATGCAGCCAGAATAAGCACGATAACCAGTTGGTCCAGGCGCCGAGACAGCGGCGTGGTCGTTGGGTCGTTGACCTTGGTCGGTGGGTGACGCTGCAGTCCTTGTCGAGTCAGTTCATAACGCCAGGCCACAATCAACAACAGAGGCAAAGCCAGGACCAGACCCAGAATGATCCAGGGCAGTACAGTTGCCGGTAGACCAAGAGCGGGAAACAACAGGGCGCACATGGCCACCAATAGCCACGACAGCGCCAGCCAGGCTGCGCCGACACGTATTACGTTACGGCGTTTTAGTTCAGAGACGAATGGCATGTCATTGCACCATTGGCGCTGCTTTGGTCGATGTTTTCATAATTATTTATCGTCCTGGTTCCCTCAGCTTTCCCAAAGGGAACATGCCCACGGTATCCGCATCTTCAGCACATTGTGTTTTATCGAGCGCTGAACCCCCTACGGATACTATATGAGGCTGTCGCGAAACTACAGCCTCTCGCGAAACAAGGATGTATCGCCATTTCGATGGGTTCTAACCCATTGAAATGTAAGGATTCCGAAAAATACGCTTGACTACACCAAAGGCACGCCGAAAAG
Organism: Lysobacteraceae bacterium; assembly: GCA_021604725.1. Taxonomy (GTDB): domain Bacteria; phylum Pseudomonadota; class Gammaproteobacteria; order Xanthomonadales; family BQJN01; genus BQJN01. The sequence continues at coordinate 42,649 of BQJN01000014.1, forward strand.
CCAGCCGTGGCCTTTGGCCAGCAAAACGTAGGCCGCCACCCCGACGACCACAGAAATGACATCGTTGCGAACGTTGGGCGTCGCATTGGATGCTGGCTTCTTGCTTGCGATCATCACCAGCACTGACCAAACCGCGAAGCTGCCAAAAAGCAGCACGGAGGCGAGGTCGCCGTTAGCAGTTAAATGTGCCGATGCCCAAAGCAGGGTGCCTATCATCATCGGGTGGCGGCTTAGACGGCGAATATGACAGGCGAAGTTGGCCGCGACGAACAATATTAGTGCGACGGGCATGGCGGCGATGGCTGCCATGCGACCCCATGTTGGCGGTGTGTACACCTGCTCAAATGGAGCAATTGACATGCCCCATGCCATCAAGATGATTCCTAGCAGAGCAAGCAGTGAAAAGATTGCCTTAAAACGCTTTTCACCCAGTTTGGCGACCAGGCCATGATGGACTGTTGAACTGAGAGGGGTGCAGTGAATTCCGATGAACAGTCCTAGTCCGATCAGTAATATAGTCATATCAAAGGTCTCCTATACGGTGTCTATCGCTGTGGTTCAATGGTTTTGGTTCGGTCACAGCCGTAGTCCACCATCTACGCCGATATCCCGGCCTGACAGGTAATCGTTCTCGAACATGAAACGAACGGTTCTCGCCATTTCTTCTGGTGTAGCTAGGCGTTGTGCCGGAATCAGTTTTTGCAACTTCTCTAGTGCGTCCGGACGCATGTTGGCAACCATTTCAGTGGCGGTAAAGCCAGGCGACAGACTCATCGAACGAATGCCATAGGGCGCAAGCTCCTGTGCCCAGACGACCGCCAGTGCGGCCACCGCAGCTTTCGATGCGCTGTAGTTGGATTGGCCACGGTTGCCGTGACGAGAGATGCTGGAGACATTGACGATCAAGCCCTGGCCGCCACTGCGGATCATTGACTCAGCCGCTGCACGACCGCAAAGGAAGGTGCCGGTCAGGTTGATATCAATCACCTGCTGCCATTGTTGCAGACTCATGGTTTTGAAGCTGCCGTCCTTCTGCGGCTTGACCATTAAGGCATCTCGCGTGATACCGGCGTTGTTGACCAGACCATGTAATGCGTCGAAATCGTGCTCAAGCTGTTTGAACAGGGCATTGACCTCCTGTTCACGACTGATATCGCAGGCGTAAGAGCGGCTATTGCCTGTCCCCAGATCAGAGGCTACCGAAGCGGCTGCCTCAGCGTCGATATCGATCACAGCAATATTTGCACCGACGGCACAAAGTTCACGAGCAATTGCCGCTCCAAGGCCTCGGCCGGCACCGGTGATTGCAATGTTTTTGTTCGTTAGCTCCATACCTGAACACTCGCTTTTTGTTAGTTAGAGCGCGTCCACAGTTAGGTGTTTTGACGCACTCGCCCTGGCACACGGAAGTGCCAGCATTTTCAAGTTATTGAAAATGAAGGGTTGCAATGACCGCGCTTCTTGAAGCCCGTGTCCGCGTTAGCCATGGATGGACGACCTCTTGGGTAGAGAGTCTGCCACAAAGCGTTGTGCAAATGATCGGGACGCAATGCTGCAAACGTGCCCACATTGACGCTCATATGCAGTTTTGGCTTTTCAGCGCACAAACCTTTTGCCAGGGCCTCACAAATGGGTATAATTGCGCGCCCCTGTTGCCGGGGTGGCGGAATTGGTAGACGCGCCGGATTCAAAATCCGGTTTTGGAAACAGAGTGGGGGTTCAAGTCCCCCCCCCGGCACCATTTTTGCTGTAAGCAAAAATGGTTGTTTGTTTATCCGCAAGACAGGCCTGACATCGGCTTATCCGCAAGACAGACCATCCATGGTCTGACATTAGCTTATCCGCAAGACTGGCCATCCATGGCCAGCTCGCTCGCGCGGCACAAAAAGCGTGGTTTTTGTTTGCTTCACTGTCCTTTCAGTCCAGTGTCGACCCATCCGTGGGTCGAGTTGTCCAGTGGACAAAGGTGGTGGATAGCTTATCCGCAAGACGGACCGTCCCTGGTCTGACATTAGCTTATCCGCAAGACGGACCGTCCCTGGTCCGCTCGCTTTCGCTGCACAAAAAGCGCGGTTTTTGTTTGCTTCACTGTCCTTTCAGGCCAGTACCGGCCCAACCATGGACCCGGTGTTTGTCGAGCAGTTGCGCGTCGTACGGACGTGGGTCAAGTTGGGTGTCTGCACATGGTCGTTGGGACATGACAAAGGTGGGTCGAATGGAATTGCCATGCAAGGAATGCAAAGGGCTGGTGGATCGTTGGTGTTAGTTGGCAGTGGCCTCGAAGTTTCCGACAAAAACAGGTGGGGTCAGGGTGATTGTTTGGTTGGAGTTGAGGTCTCGGTAGTGTGTGACGCGTCCGTCGGGCCACTCGATGGTGACTACATCGGCTCCGGTCGCAGATGCCAAGCCGAAGTGCGACTCCGCAGGTTCTTGACTCATAAAACTGGTGCCGGCACTGATAACTCGCGATTGGGTGATGGCGCCGGCTGTTACGCGGACGATGGCATCCAACGGTCGTGCGCCGTTGAGCAATCTAGGGCGTACCGTCAGCCAGTGGGCAGGCTCATTGAAGCCGTTCAACATCAGTCGCAGCGGGCCGTCTACGCACGCCTGCATCAAATCGAGATCACCATCCCGATCGGCATCGAAAGCGATCAAGCCGCTGCCCCAGTCCGTATCATTAAAGCCGGTGGCGTCTGCGGCGTCTGAAAAGGCGATGGAATCACCACCGATATTGAGAAACAACCGAGATGGGTCGGTCCAGGTGTAGTAGCCGTTGGTGACCGCCAGGTCCAGAAGCATGTCATTGTTTGCGTCTAGAAACGTGGCACCCCAGCCCCAAAACGCATTGTCTATGCCTGCGGCATGTGACATTTCGGTAAACAGTTGTGCGCTATCGGTGGAGTCATTGCGATAGAAGGTTGAGTGCCGTACTTCGCCGTCTGGCCAGGTGTCTGAAATGTTGGTGACATACAGATCGAAGTCTCCATCATTGTCGACGTCACCCTGCGCGATGCCCATCCCGTTCCAAGCGCGATCCAGGCCAGCTGCCGGCGCAACATCGTTGAATAGGCCGGCGTTTTGCAACATCAGTTGGTCTTCGGCAAAATCAATCGCCACGAAAATATCGCGTTGGCCATCGCGATCGAAATCGTGGATTAGCGATTGCCAGGCACCAAAAGCAAATGTCGTCGCCAAACCGGCACCGCTGCTGTCACTGATATCAACGAAAACGCCGTTATCGTTGCGATACAACTGCGCACCTCCGCGCCAGCTGGTCATGTAGAGATCGGGATCGCCATCCTGGTCAATATCACCCGCGGTTACTCCGGCGCGCTGCCAGTGCGGCGTGGCTTTGGATGCATCGTCGAATAGACCAGACTGCAAGGTGACGTCAACGAACGTGCCATCAGGCTGCTGCTGGAACAGATGCAGCAAGGTCGTGCCTGCGATGCAGTCGGATTGAAAACAGTCGCCAGCGATGAGCAGGTCTAGGCGTTGGTCGCTATTTGCATCAAGCCAGACCGCGCCACGCCCCAAGGCCAGACTGTCGAGGCCGGTTTCAGCCGCCACTTCCAGGAACAAAGGCGACAGCCCTTCACTGGTCTGGTTTTTATACAACTGGTGCGCAGTGCCTTGATCCGTCGGGACGAAGACATCAATGTCGCCGTCATCGTCGTAGTCAGCAGCCGCGACGCCGCCGCCCAACCCAGGCGCCATTGTGAATTCGAGCAGCCCGCTTGACGAGGTGGCGTCGCTATAAACCGGGGGCGGACCTGCCCACGTAGTCGACTGCGCCGCGATGACGATTGCCGTCGCGACGGTCTTGATCATTGGACTGCTCAGTTGACGTTGAACGACTGCAATTCGACGGGCACTGTGGCCCCGCTCACAAAACAACCGGCGACATAGGTCGCGGGCGGCGCCGCAATTGGCCCCAGGCTGCTCATGGTGCCTGGTGCTGCGAAGGCAACTACGGGTTTGCCGCCACCGGTCCCGGGCGTCAAGCCGCCCAAGACCGCACCGGCGACTGCCGGGTCGAAGCCACATGCGACGCCTAGTCCCGTGGCTACTGAGGGTGCGGACGTGAATAGCCCTTTTGAGCCATAGATCATGCCCGGTGAGAATGGTCCAAAAGGAACGGCCATCGCACTAAAACCCGCCCAGGTGCCGGTCGCTACTGTAAATGGTCCAGGTGCCGCGCCGGCACCAACTATCGGTGAGCCCAGGATCGGAGGCGCGCCCCATACATAGGCACCCGTGACAGCAAATGGATGGTAGCTGGTGGGGAAGTCAACACCGGACGCGAAGAAGTAACCATGGAAAACGCCGACGGGTGCTGCTGGCGCGACGGTCATGATTGCACCGATGGTTACGCCAGGAGTGCCCATTAGGTTGCTAATCGTGTTGGTCATGACCATCGGGCCGCGAACAGCGTCGCCGCCAACGCCGCGATCGAGGAGGTCGCTGGCGTCTTGTGCGCTGCTGAGTGATGAAACAGCAAGCACCGCAGACGAGACGAGGATGAGGAGAAATTTGCGAAAAAGCATGTCGGCAACCTGAGATTGACTGTGAACTTGATGATAGCGTTTTAAAAAGGCGGGTTCCAGCACGGTGGACTTTCGGCACGACGCAGATTCGACGGCTGGATGATTGGCATTAGGGTATGCTTTTGCACCCTGAAAATTTTTGGGCCTTAACATTGCGTCAACTTCTCGTGATTCTTCTTATCACTGGTTTGCTGGGTTGTGCCGCGGTCAACGGTGAAGCAGATGATAGCCATGATCGTAGCGGTGACCTTTACGCCGCAAGCCCAAATCCAATGGCACAAGTGGACGTCGCGTTGGATCGTGCCCTTGAGAACAACAAATTGCTGCTCATCGTGCTTGGTGCCAACTGGTGCCACGATAGTCGCGCACTGGCTGCCAGGCTTGGCGAAGCACCGCTCGATGGGGTTATCGAGCAGCGCTATGAAACCGTCCTGGTCGACGTAGGTTATTACGAAAGTGGCATGGACGTGGTGCAGCGCTTTGCCGCACCGATCATTTACGCCACACCGACGGTTCTAGTGGTCGACCCGCAGACCGAACTGCTGGTCAATGCATTTAATCGCCATCAGTGGGGCAATGCGCACAACATCTCGATGGACGAGTCAGTGGCGTATTTTTCCGATTTACCAGACCGTGCACCGACGCTGGAGTCATCTGCACAGCTCGATCGACTAATGGCAGAGATTGATGCGCATGAGGCCATGTTGGCCGAACGTGTCGCGTCAGCCTATGCGTACATCGGACCGCGGCTAAAGCAACTTGACCAGGATGGCCGAGCGCCGGACAACTTCGACCAGGATTGGAAAGCGATCGCCGAATTCAGGAATGCCATTCCCGGCGATATGGACGCGTTGCGCAGGCAAGCTATGCAGCGCGTGGCTGATGGCGAGCAAGACATCGTTTTGCAGTTTCCCGACTATCCGGAATTCACTGCTCGCTGGTAGGGTTGCTGTTCGCTTCAGCCCAAACCTCGCCGCCTTGAACTTGGCGATTGCAATGCTTCAGTGGCAAGATGATGCGCTGGTTGGAGTAGGGATGGGGTGCTTTGAACGATAACAATGAACCGCTCGCGGCTTGCGAAGCGCTTGCAAATCGCCACTCCGCCATTCACGTGATTGTTTCGCCACCACGCTGTGGATCCACGGCATTGGCGCGTGTTTTCTGGGAACATTCCACTGTTCGCTACTATTGCCACGAGCCGTTCGAAGTCACCTATTACGACAAACAGGGCCTCGATGTGGTCTTTGCGAAGTTGGCCGAACCACTTGATATACAGGTGGTGACCTGCGGCGGTGCGAGCAGTGCCAACGCCCTGGTGATCAAGGAGATGCCTTATCAGGTCGGAGATCATTTTCCGTTGCTGGCTCGCCTGGCCACCGCGCCGGTGGTTTTTCTGATCCGTGATCCTCGTTTGAACATCGCTTCGCGTATCGCCAAGAAGCTCGAAACGGGCGACAGTCCGTTTTTCCCGCTGATCGAAACTGGATGGGAGCTGATTGCTCGGCAGGTGAATTACTGCCGGCGCGAGAACATCCCTTATGCGCTGATCGATGCCAGTGATTTTCGTAACGTTCCGACGCAAGTTTTTCCTGGATTGTTTGCCTTGTTTGGCCTGGAGTTTTCATCCTCAATGCTGACCTGGCAATCGTGCAACGATCTGGAAATCGATAATCTAGATGGTGCACACAGTCACCTCTATCGCCGGGTTTTGTCCAGTCGAGGTGTGCAGCCGGCGAAAGAGGACATTCCCTCGCTTGAGTCGTTTTCCGAGGACAACGGTGTTAGGGCGCATGTCGACCGGTGCCTGCAAATCTACTCAGCATTGCGGGCGGACACGCATCGCATACAGCCAGCATCAGGGGGAAGCGAATGATCGAAACAAGGCCGACCAGTTCAATACAGGAGGGCGTATTGAGCCTGATTGGTAACACACCAATGATCCGCCTGGTTCGCCTGTTTGAAGGCGCGTCGTTTCAGCTGTTTGCGAAAATGGAGAACCTCAATCCGGGCGGTAGTGTCAAGGATCGTCCCGCTCTACACCTGCTGCGAGACGCACTGCAGCGCAAGCTGATAGATGCTGACACCACGATCATTGAGTCCACCTCTGGCAACCTCGGCATCGGTTTGGCGCAGGCCTGCTCATACCTTGGCATCAAGCTGATTTGTGTGGTGGACTGCAATGTGACCCAAACCAACATCCGCATGCTGCAGTTGCATGGCGCCCAGGTAGATATCGTTTCAGAAATGGACCCTGAGGCGGGGACCTTGCTGGCTGCGCGTATCAAACGGGTGGATGCCTTGCTGGAATCTACACCGAATAGTATTCAGTTCAATCAATTCGAGAACCCGCTGAATCCGGCCGCACATCGCCAGACCATCGAAGAACTGATGCAGGCGATGGACCACAACGTCGATTACCTGTTTCTGGCTGTCAGTACCTGCGGGACTTTGCGTGGCTGTTCCGAGTACATCAGCGAAAAGGGCCTGAAAACCGAGGTTATCGCCGTCGATGCCGTGGGCAGCGTTATTTTTGGCACGCCGCCCCAGCCACGCATGTTGCCCGGTCATGGTGCGGGTATCCCGCCGCCGCACTACGAGTCAGGTTTGGAGAATCAACACATCCATATCAGTGATCGGGATTGCGTGATCGGCTGTCGGCGTTTGCTGGCCCGTGAGTCGATATTTGCTGGCGCATCTACCGGTGGCGTGGTTTATGCCATCGATTCGATGCGCAAGGCCTTCGCCCCTGGAAGTCGGGTGGCGATGCTAGTGGCCGATCGCGGCGCGCGATACCTCGATACTGTGTACGACGATGATTGGGTCAACAAGCACTTTGGCGACATCTCTGAGCACTGGGCGTCATCACCGTCGAGAACAACCCTTGGGGCAACTTCAGTTAAACAAGAACAAGGAGAATACTGTGAGTGAGGCAATCAACGATGATCTAATCCTGCTCAAGGGTGAGGACGTTCGCAAGCTGCTGGCCGGGCGCGAAAAGGATGTTTTGTCCGTGGTCGGACAGGCCTATCAGGCACATGATCAGGGCAAGACCGCGATGCCCGCCGATTCCTATCTACGCTTCCCGGGTCGCGAGCGCGAGAGGATCATTTCGAAAGTCGCCTGGCTTGGTGAAGGCTTCAATGCGGCCGGGATTAAATGGATTGCGTCATTTCCTGAAAATGTCGACCGCGGAATCGAACGGGCCTCAGCCACGTTGATTCTTAACTCAACCGAGACCGGTCGCCCGCTGGCCTTGATGGAAAGCTCCTTGATCAGCGCCAAACGAACGGCGGCCAGTGCAGCGCTCGGGGCACAGCAGTTGTACCCAGAAGCAGGCCTTCGTCGCGTCGGCATGGTCGGCTGTGGGTTAATCAATTTTGAGATTCTACGTTTCCTGCTGGCGGTGTACCCCGGCTTGAGTGAGATCGACCTGTTCGACCTCGATCCGAGTCGAGGCAGGCAGTTTGCTGAACGCGCAGCGTCGCTCAAGCCCGGCCTTTCGTTCAATTTGCGCAGCGAGATGGGCTCGGTGATTACCGCTTCGCCGGTAGTTTCGCTGGCCACTACTGCTGTGGTACCGCATATCGATTCGGTTCAGGGCTGTCAGCCCAATGCTGTTTTCCTGCACATTTCCCTGCGTGACTTCACCCCCGAGGTGATGCTGTCTGGCGATAATGTGGTCGATGACCGGGACAAGGTGGCCAGCAATCAGACCTCGGTGCACCTGGCCGAGCAGCAGTGCGGAGACCGGCAGTTTATTCGGGCCAGCATCGGCGAGATCCTCAATGGTGATGCGGCTCAGCACGCCACAGGCCGGCCCTATACCATCTACAGTCCGTTCGGACTCGGTATTCTCGATATCGCGCTGGCGAACCATCTGTATGGTCTTGCCAGGCAAGATCAGGTCGGGACCTCGATCGAAGGTTTTTTTCCAACACCCTGGCTGGATCGCTGACAACTGCGATGCATGTGCGACGGCTCAAATGCATGCGGTGTGGTGCTCACCACGAACCCAACGATCATATCTACGTATGTTCCTGTCATGGGCCGGATGGCATTCTTGATGTCGAGTATGACTATGCAGCGATTTCAGCGAGCTGTCGCCGCGAGGAACTGCAAGATGGCCAGGGTATGTGGCGCTATCGACCCTTGTTACCACTGCGAGCTGATACCCCAGTCCCGCCGCTGCGTGTTGGTGCGACACCGCTGATTCAGGCCGACCGGCTTGCTGCCGAGCTGGGACTGCATCGCCTATGGGTAAAAGACGAGGGCGTACAGCCGACCGGTTCGCTAAAAGATCGAGCCAGCGCCATGGCGGTGGCCAAGGCACGCGAGGTTGGCGCCGAGATTATTTGTACGGCGAGCACAGGAAATGCAGCGGCGGCGCTGGCCGGATTGTGCGCCAGCGACGGCTTGCCTTGTGTGATCTTCGTTCCAGAATCTGCGCCACCGGCCAAGGTCGCTCAAATGCTCGCTTACGGAGCCACCGTTTTGCTGGTCGAAGGCGACTACGATCAAGCCTTTGATTTGTGCCTGCAGGCTGCGGATCACTTTGCTTGGTACAACCGCAATACGGCGTTCAATCCGTATATGGCCGAAGGCAAAAAGACGGTCAGCCTGGAAATTTGTGAACAGCGTGGCTGGCAAGCGCCGGATGTGGTGATGGTCAGTGTTGGCGATGGCTGTATTTTGGCCGGTGTTCATAAAGGTTTGAGTGATCTGCTTGCACTGGGCTGGATCGACAAAATGCCCCGTTTGCTTGGCGTGCAGGCGGCGGGCAGTAACTATCTTGCGGAGGCGTGGGCGCGGGGAGAGGACGTCAATGACAAGACAGCGATCTGCCCCGGTACTGTCGCCGATAGTCTTTCCGTTGGTCTGCCGCGTGACCGGCTGAAGGCGATGCGTGCCATTGAGCGCACTGGGGGCGCTTTCGTGCAGGTCGATGACGAGGCTATCTTGCAGGCAATCCCAACGTTGGCGCGGCTCACAGGCATTTTTGCTGAGCCTGCTGGTGCCGCCGTAGTGGCGGGGCTGAAAGTCGCGGCAAGTCAGGGGCTGGTGACCGCGGACGATGACATTGTGATAATCAATACCGGCAACGGTCTCAAGGATGTAGGCAGTGCCCGCCGCAGTGTGACCCTGGCCGGCGACTCCGCGTATATGGTCGCCGCCGATCTGTCAGCCGTTGAGGCGTTGGGTTTGGCCGGTGCAGGTGGTGCAAAGTGAGTCTTAGGTATACCCTTGTTGCAGACGGTGGTGGGATTGGATAGATGTCTGGTCCAACACCGATGACCGGGCTGGCTGAGAGAATATGGTGTTTGTCGACACCTGACCAATGACCGTCATTGGGAGTTATATGCATGTTCTACCGATTATCTACCAGGGCTTTTGCGTTGCTAGTCTCGGTCGCCACATTGGCCACATTGCTTCCCCTGGCAGCAAACGCTGAATCCGACAAAACGCCCGACGCCCAGGATGCAATGACGCGCGAGCAACGTCGCGCCTTGCCTCTCTCGGAAAAACTACGTATTTCGCGACCCGCACCCAACAAAGCTCCAGCAGGTTTTGTGCCAATCCCCGGCGTACCAGATATTCTGCAGTCGATTGATCACCAGGGAGTGATACGCAACGAATTGCAAGACGGTGTCGACCCGACCGTACCTTTGCGTGCCGATGAACTGGTTCCGTTTGGCCTGGAGATTGCAGCCGCTCAAGCCGGTGTCGCGGCCGTCAAGTCTGCCAGCCCGCCGTCTATCCTGCGCAACACACATTCGTTTCCGTTTACAACCATCGCCAAAATGCTGATGGATTTCGATGGCTACCTGTACAACTGCAGCGCGACGCTGGTCAATCGCTATTTTCTTCTCACCGCGGCGCACTGCATTTACAACCATGACCCGAATCAGGATGACGACACCAGTGACGCCCAATGGGCTGACCAGGTTTGGGTGTTTCCAGGCCAAACCGACTACATCGTCGTCGATGGATTCATCGAACGTCCGTTTGGCGAAGCCAATTGGAGTGAGCTGTATGCATACACGGGGTGGACACAGCAAGCCGACATTGAGTTTGACCAGGCATTTGTGCGCATCGATCGACCACTGGGTGAGCATGCCGGCTGGATGGGGTATGAGACGAACACAACAACCAGTTCGCTGAACTTTTCTGGCTACCCGGTTCAAGCGCCCTACGTTCCCTCCGATTCCATTGTTCAGTACTGGGGCTATGATCCAGACAACGTTACTGGCTATAGCACCAACCGTATTCACCTCAACGCATTTGTCTATGGAGGGCACAGTGGGGGTCCTGCATGGCGCTACGACGGCAGCCAACGCCGATTGCAAGGCATGAACTCCACCAGCAACCGTGTCGGGTCGGCCACAGCGGCGCGTATCACCAACCAGGTGTTCGACGACTTACAGGCTGAAATTGATGAGCCCAGGACAGAAACCCTGCGTCCTGATTTGGCAGAGTGGACGCGCTGGACTGCGTACCCCACGAAGACGCTTTACACGCTACTTGCTCAACCCGGCGAGTCCATCGCATTTGACTACAATATTGGCAACCATGGTTTCGCTGATACTGGCACTATTGTCGTAGACTTTTACCTTTCCCCAGTTCCAGACTTTTCTTTCCCGCCCGGTGCATCGGACGTTTTCATAGGACAAACACAGCTTTCAAACTTGGCAGAAAACCATTGGTACCTGCCATTTGAGTCAATCGACCTTCCAGCGGGTCTGGGTGGTGGCAATTGGTATGTCAGTTGGTTTGCCTACAGCAGCAACACCGAATACAGCTCTTACACATCAACGCGGTGCAGCCCCTTTTGCAACAATACCGCTAGTATCGAAACCCAACCGCTGCGCGTGGCCAACCCGTGGGAGCAACCGGACCTGATCATTGATCTATTCGATATCCAGAGCAGTGACCTGCAGCACGACGAGCTGTACTCGATTGACCTTGCTTTTGCTAATGATGGCAACTTCCACGCCCGCACTTCCTGGGGCGGCGTATATTTGAGCGATGACAACCATTGCTCTTCAAGCCAAGACATTTCACTGTCAATTTTCCAGACCACCGCGCTGGACCCGCTAGTGACGACCAACACTAACGTGACCCTGCTAATTCCCGATCATGTCCCGGTTGGAAGCGCTTGGTTGTGCGTCATTGCTGACGTCTTTGACGACGTACAGGAGTCGGATGAACAAAACAACACTGCGATAGTCAGCGTCAACGTCTTGCCATCCGACCTGATATTCATGGGTTCCTTCGGGGACTTGTTGTGAAGGGCTGTTAAAGCGGGAGGTTGTTGGCACCAGGGCCCAGCGCCCTCGTCGGGTATAATGTGAACCCATGGATTTCAATGGGTTAGATGGGTGCATCGTTTTTCGGGGTCGTTCGACTTGCCCGGCGTTTCATGGAGTAGGAGCATGAACCGAGCTACATCAATCTCTATTTGCGTCCTGCTGAGCCTGCCAAGCTTTGCTATGGCCCAAAGCTATACCCCTCAGGAATCTGCCACCGTTGGCGCGGCATCCACCACTTTGCTGGGCTATCAGGACATCACCATGGACACTCGGGTCTTTCAAGTGGCATGGCGCTTTCCGGAAGGTTTGATGGGTGCCCAGCCGGTAGTGGTGTGGTCGCATGGTGGAGCAGCGGGCCAGACCAATGCCACCAACGTGCTTCCCGAGTGGGCTGCCAAAGTGGTGCAGGCCGGCTTTGTGTCTGTCAGCATCGCCCATACTGGCCGGGACCAAAGCAGTCGCGAAGCCCTGTGTACCGAGCTAGGGATTCCCCTGGATACGCCGTCGCCTTCGGACTTGGATTGCCAAAATTTCAAGCATCTCAATTTCGACCGCCCCTTCGACATCCGGCGCGCACTAAATTTTGTTGAAGACCTGGCCCTGGCCGAACCTGACCGGGTGGATGCCAGTCGTATCGTGGTGGCCGGTCATTCCTCTGGGTCTGGGGGCACCTTGTCGGTCGCTGGTGCAGCCCGTCAGTTCGCTGCCATTCACTCCGACCTGGACGATCCAAGACCGCTGGCATTCATGGCATTTTCGCCCCAAGGGCCTGGTGTCGAAGGCATGTTCGACACCGACCACCTACAGCCCGACCACTCGTGGGAAAACATCACGCGTCCAGTGCTGGTAGGGACTGGCGCCGGGGACAACTCTTGCACCCCTCGCTTCTCGTGCGACAACGGCAGCCCGCCTCGGACCCGCCGTATCCCGTTCCAACGCATGCCGGCAGGGGATAAGTACTTGATGTACATCCGTGATGTACAGGCTGCTCATGTGATGTTCGGCATGGAAGTGTCTGCTTGCATGGCTCAGGTAGACCCGGCCCGTTGTATGGAATTTGAAGACTGGCTCGGATCCTCAGCCCACGCCTTTCTGGACGCCTACTTGCGAGACAACGCAGCGGCGCTGCAGTGGCTGGATGGCGAACTGCAATTGCTCACTGGCGGCGATGTGGAATGGAGCAGCAAATGACCACTGTACGCACCTTGGTCTGCCTTGTTCTGCTAGCTGCCTTTGGCCAGGCCCGGGCCCAAGTCTACACCCCGGCGGTGACCGCCAGCGGCACAGACAGTGCAGTCTTTGACCACCACTACACTGATATCAGCGGCCAGACCCGACTCATCGCATTTGTAATTCGCTATCCCGATGTGGCCGGCCCCCAGCCGGTAGTGTTGTTGTCCCATGGTGGTGGCAACGGACTGTGTTCGCCCATTGGGGCGTTACGGGAGTGGCGCTTCCGTACTACCCAGGCCGGTTACGTTAGCGTTTCGGTAGCCCACGCTCCCCATTACGACTACGACTCGAGCACTGGCCTGCCTGGGTGCCCCGGTCAGGCAGATCCGGCGTCAGTAGATCTGATGTGCCAGGCGCTCAACGTCGACAATACACCGAACCCCGACGAACGCAATGAATGCGAACGTGTCGGTATCATCAACTGGGATCGGACCCAGGACCTTACAGAGGTTATCGGTCAGTTGCAGCAGTTGGCGAGTTCAGCGCCCTGGGACACGCGACTGGATATGGATAGGTTGGCGGTGGCCGGGCATTCTGGAGGTGCCGCGGGGGCAATTTCTCTAGGTGGGGCAATTCGCGCATTTGGTCGGGACGACATGGGCGATGTCAACTACCCCGACCTGAGTCATCCACTGGTCGACGCGCAGGTTCTGCTGTCGCCTGCAGGCTCTGGGCGGCTGGGTTTCTATGACACCGGTTTTGACCAATCCAATCAATCCTGGCAAGCCATCAACATCCCTACGCTGATGCTTACAGGCGACGGGGACAATACCTGTAGCCCCCGGGGAAATTGCATCGGCGGAGATTCCCCCACCACCCGTAAAGTGGCATTCGAGCTCCTGCCCCCGACAACCCAGGGTTATCTGCTCGATGTGGTCGACAGCGCGACCTCCCATTCCCTGTTTGGTGGCAACATCCAGAGTTGCTACGACGACCCCGGCGTAGTCCCGGCCCATTGTGACGTGATGACCGACTGGCTGACCGGATCTATCCACGCCTTCCTCGATGCCTGGTTGCGCGACCACCAGCCTGCCATGGTTTTTCTGAATCAAGGCTTAATCACAGGCCTGACAGGTGGGGTAGCGCAATGGACTGCGCCTGATCTGATTTTTATTGCCGGGTTTCAGTAGCTGCTGCTCGATCCCGATTGACGATGGAGGCTTCGCATAAAGAAGCCTTGGTTTCATTGAACAGTCCGTGCAGCCGGGTTTTCGGTAGTAACTTCTGGTGTTCAGGCTAGGAGGTTCGCGGCGATATTTATTCGCTACGCGACTCTGGATTCCGGGTCAATTGTCCGGAATGACGAAGGTGATGGCGGGCCAGCGCTATCAGGGCGAGTCATGCTCAAGCTCGCGTTGCTAGGACGCATTCGCTTCCCTGGCGCTCGTGGTAAACTGGGCGGCTGATATGAGCTTTAGCCAGGATTGCGACCATGAGTACTCCCGCCGAAAAAGTTGCTGCCCAGTTACCGGCAAATAACGCGCCCCTCCGCTTTGTCACAGCCGCCTCGTTATTTGATGGGCACGATGCCGCAATCAATATCATGCGTCGCCTGATTCAGGCGCAGGGTGTTGAGGTGGTGCATCTGGGTCATAACCGGTCGGTTGAGGATGTGGTTCGCGCTGCGTTGCAGGAAGATGCTGACGGCATCGCGCTCAGTTCCTACCAGGGCGGCCACATGGAGTACTTCAAGTACATGGTCGACATGCTCAAGGAGCGCGGTGGCGAACATATCCGAGTGTTTGGTGGCGGCGGTGGCACCATTACGCTCGATGAGATCGCGGAGTTGCATGACTACGGTGTCGAGCGGGTTTATCACCCGGAAGACGGCATGGGCCTGGGACTGGTGCCGATGATTGAGGACGTGGTCAAACGAACCCATGATCATCGTCAGGCAACGACTAGTGTCGAACAAGTCGAGTTGACCGATGAACTGGCTGTCGGGCGCATGATCTCCGCGATCGAGGAAGGGGTAATTGGCGACGATGAACTGGCCCGCCTGCGAAAAATATGGCAAGCAGCCAGCGGCAAGACGCCGGTGGTCGGCATTACCGGAACCGGTGGCGCTGGAAAATCCTCGGTTACTGATGAAATTCTCAATCGCTTTTTGGAGTGCTTTCCGCAGATGCGCGTGGCCGTGGTCGCGGTTGACCCAACTCGTCGCAAAACCGGCGGTGCGCTGCTGGGCGATCGCATCCGCATGAACTCACTGCGCAGCGATCGTGTGTACATGCGATCGATTGCAACTCGTCGCCAACACCTGTCGACCAGTGCCATGCTGGGCGACTGCATTTCTTTCCTGAAAAGCCTGCAGTTTGATTTGATCATCGTCGAAACAGCAGGTATCGGTCAGTCCGATTCGGAAATCGTCGATCTGGTTGACTTTCCAATGTACGTCATGACCTCGGATTTCGGCGCTGCCTCGCAGTTGGAAAAGATCGACATGCTCGATTTCGCCGAGTTGGTGGTGTTAAACAAGTTTGACCGTCGTGGCGCCGAGGATGCGCTGCGTGACGTGCGCAAACAGTGGAAGCGCAATCAGCTCAAGTTCGACATGGCCGATGAGGATGTGCCGGTCTTTCCAACCATCGCCAGTCAATTCAACGATCCTGGCGTCAGCTGGATGTTTACCAACTTGTGTCAGATGCTGGCCGACAAGTTGGGGCTGGATCGAGATCGGTGGACGCCACAGCTCGACACCACACTGAAACAACCGAAGGCGACGGCACTAATCCCGGGTGACCGCACCCGTTACCTGGCAGAAATCGCCGAGCAAGGTAGAGCTATTGACCAAAGCGTATTGGCGCAGGCCGACGCGGCATCCATGGCACAACACTTCTATGAGTCGTTGAAAGCATTGGGCGACAGCAAATTACCCGCTGCG
>BQJN01000015.1 GCA_021604725.1 Lysobacteraceae bacterium
CAACGCCGATGCCCTGGACCACGCGCTCAGCGATTTCGCTGCACGACAACGACGTTTCGGCCGCACCTCAGCACAGCTGGCCAAAGCGCAGGCGGCAAGCTGATGTTGCGTACCAGGGTCATTACCGCCGTGCTTTTGGCGCCGCTGGCAGTCTCTGCTATTTTCCTGCTTAACACGCAATGGATGGCTCTATTGCTGGGGGTGGTTTTCACCCTGGCTGCGTGGGAGTGGGGACGCCTGATCTGGCCGCAGACTGTGGCGCGTTGGGCTATTCCACTACTAGCCGCAGTCGCCATGCTAACGCTGTGGTACTACCCTCAGGCCACCACATCGCTGCTCTACCTGGCCGTTGCGTGGTGGCTAATTTCCCTGCTGTGGTTGATCAATCCCGAATTCGGTCACAGATCAGGCTTGGGCATAGGTTTGTTCAAGACTCTGATCGCGCTGATTTGTACTGCAGCGGTATGGTCTGCAATGGTTCAGCTGCATGGCATACACCCGTTCTGGCTGTTCGCTACCCTGTTGCTGGCCTGGGCGGCCGACATCGCCGCTTACTTTGTAGGGCGAGCCTATGGGCGGCGCAAGTTGGCACCCAAAGTGTCACCCGGCAAGACCTGGGCCGGCGCCATCGGTGGCGTACTTGGCGCGGTCATTGTTGGTGTCGGCATGAGCGTAATGTTTGACCTGCCGGTACCGGTTTGGCTAGTCGCGCTGGCCTGCGCTGGCTTCGCTGCCATTTCTATCATTGGTGACCTGTTTGCCAGCTTGATGAAGCGGCACGCGGGGGCCAAAGACAGCAGCCACTTGATCCCCGGGCATGGCGGCGTTCTCGATCGAATGGACAGTTTGATCGCCATGGTCCCGGTGCTCGTTGTGCTGCGGTGGTGGCTACTTTGATCAATGTTGCCATTCTTGGCGCCACCGGATCGGTTGGTGCCAGCACACTGGATGTGATGTCGCGTCACGGCGACAAGTACCGATTGCAGACCGTGACCGCCAACACCAACGACCAGGCGATGGCGGCCATTTGCCAACAACACCGTCCCAAATTGGCGGTGATGGCCGACCCAGCGGCAGCCCAGCGCCTGCGTCAGCGTTTGCCTTCGGACACCAAGACTGAGGTTCTGGCAGGTAGCGAGGCGGTCAAATTGGCGGCTGAGCAAACCGAGTGCCAGATCGTCATGTCGGCCATTGTTGGCGCCGCCGGGCTCGAGCCCACGTTGCGTGCGGTGGGCAACGGGGTCAAAGTGCTCATCGCCAACAAGGAGCCACTGGTCATGGCTGGCGAATTGTTGATGCAGGTGGCGGAACAGAACAAAGCCACCGTGTTGCCAGTCGACAGCGAACACAACGCCGTCTTTCAGTGCCTGCCTGAGTCATTCAAGCGCGGCCAGCTTATTGACAGCGGCGTGAGCAAAGTAGTGTTAACCGCGTCCGGTGGTCCTTTTCGTACGCTCGACAAGTCCGCTTTCGATGCAATCACACCCGAACAAGCCTGCGCGCACCCGAATTGGGATATGGGAAAAAAGATCTCGGTTGATTCGGCGACCTTGATGAACAAGGGCCTGGAGTTGATCGAGGCTCGTACACTGTTTGGCGCCAGTGCCGAGCAGTTGGATGTGATAGTTCACCCACAAAGCATCATTCACTCACTTGTGGAGTATCTCGATGGCTCGGTCCTGGCGCAAATGGGTAATCCAGACATGCGAACGCCCATCGCCCATGTGCTGGGTTGGCCACACCGCCTTGAATCGGGCGTGACCAAACTCAATCTCCTGGACATAGGTCGGCTCGAGTTTGAAGCACCTGATCTGAAGAGGTTTCCATGTCTCGGGCTGGCGTTGCAGGCGCTGCGTAGCGATGCAGTGGCCCCGATCGTGCTGAACGCTGCCAACGAAATCGCAGTTGATGCTTTTTTGAGTGGCGCAATCGGCTTTCAACAAATTTCGAGTGTCATTGAACAATCAATGCAATCCGTCAATGCCAATATTCCAACAAGTATTGACGACGTCATCGGCATTGATGCTGAGGCCAGATCGATGGCCCAGGCGCTGTGCCGAAGGAGCACAACATAAGCTATGAATGAAGTGATCGGATCTGTTTGGTGGCTCATTGTAGCTATCGGGGTTCTTGTGTCCTTCCATGAATTTGGCCACTTTTGGGTGGCCAGGCGCTGTGGAGTCAAGGTGCTTCGATTTTCCGTCGGCTTTGGCAAGGCGCTGTGGTCGCGACGTGCCGCAGACGGAACCGAATATGTCATCGGTATGCTACCGCTGGGTGGCTACGTCAAAATGCTGGACGAGAGGGAAGCTCCAGTACCTGCCGAACAACTTGACCAAGCGTTTAACCGCAAGCCGCTGGGCCAACGCACGGCGATCGTTGCCGCTGGCCCCATTTTCAACCTCATATTTACCTTCGTCGCCTTTTGGTTGATGTTCATGGTTGGCGTCATGGAGTTGCGACCCATGGTTGGCGAAACCCAGGGGCTGGCTGCTGAGGCTGGCATCGAGCAGGGCGATGAAATCGTCGCAATTGCTGGACAACCAACTCGCACCTGGACGCATGCCACGCTGGCACTTGTTGCACATGGGCTGGACCGTGAACAAACCCGCATTACCATTCGCAAGGAAAATGGCACACAGCGAACCACTGAGTTGCGGCTAGATCAATTGCCGGCGGTTGTCGATGAACAAGCCATGCTTGAGGCCGCTGGCCTCAGTGTCTGGCGCCCCACCCTGCCGGCAGTCGTAGGCAGCTTCTCAGAGCAATCACCTTCACAACAAGCCGGCTTGGAAGTTGGCGATGTCATCACTTCGGTGAGCGGCGTGCCGATCGAAAATTTCACGGACCTTGGCGTCGCCATCCAGCAACAGGCCCCGCAAGGTGACCTGCGCCTTGGTATCAACAGAAACGGCCAACCACTCGACATCACCGTTGAGCCTCGATTGGACAACGGCAGGTATCTAATTGGCATCGGCGCCACTGAACCTGGTGAAGCTCTAATCGAGCAGATGCGTTATTTCCAAACCACCACCCAGTTTGGCCCCATTGAAGCGATCGGTCAGTCCTTGTCCGAAACATGGCGACTGACTGAAGCGACCTTCGGATTGATCGGTCGCATGCTGACAGGCAGCGCGTCTTTAAAGAATCTGTCCGGTCCAATCAGCATCGCCCAGTTTGCCAATCAGTCGGCGCAGCTTGGCGTTTCCAGGTTCTTGTTCTTCCTGGGCCTGCTTTCGCTGAGCCTGGCGATTCTCAACTTCCTGCCGATCCCATTGCTCGACGGCGGACACCTGATGTACTTCGCCGTTGAATGGGTGCGCGGTCGACCAGTGTCAGAAAATGCCCAGATTGTAGGCCAGTACATCGGCCTGTCTGCGCTTGCCTTACTCATGAGCCTGACATTTTATAACGATATTTTACGCTTGATATCGTAAGATTGAGCAGTCGGATCCGACCCATTCGGGCGGATCTGAACATGGCGGTGCCGCCTCGAAATGACCCATCTAGAACCGGGTTTGCGGCACAATAGCCACCAACGTAACGACTTCAGATCGGTTATTGTAGGCGTGCAATCTTCATAAGGGCTTGAGCCAAAACGAAATGCCGCCTACCATTCCGCTGTTGGCCAGCGCCGAAACCCACCCAAAGGGTGCGACCAGCCATGGCCCTAACAAAATGAGCAGAGCGAAAACGGAACATCAATGAAAGCAACGATCCGGCGACCCTTATTCTTCCCGCTGATGCTGTGCCTGACAGTACTGCTCTGGCTGTCACCCCTGTCTGCGCAAATCATGCAGCCGTTCACCATGAGCGACATCCGGCTCGAGGGCTTGCAGCGCATCACCCCCGGAACGGTGTTCAACTATATGCCGATCGAGGTCGGCGACCAGATTGATCGGGAAAGTGCCAGCAACGCCATGCGCGCATTGTTCCGCACCGGTTTTTTTGAGGACATCGTGTTCGAACAGCAGGGCGACATTCTGGTGATCACCTTCGTCGAACGCCCAGCCATATCGGCCATCAATCTGGACGGCAACAAGGCGATCAAGGAGGACGATTTGCTGTCCGGGCTGGCCAACATCGGTCTGGCCGAAGGTGAGGTGTTTGATCGCATGCAGCTTGATCGGGTCACGCAAGAATTGACCCGGCAATATTATGCTCGCGGCAAGTACAACGTGAAACTTGATGCTGACGTTGTCCGCCTTGACCGCAACCGTGTTGAGATTGACATCGCTATCGATGAAGGCGACACCGCTCGAATCCAGCATTTCAACATCGTTGGCAACGAGGCCTTCGATGACGAAACCCTGTTTGATGAGTTCGAGCTCAGCACCGGCAATCTGTTGTCGTTTTATACCAACGACGACCAGTACTCGCGTGAAAAGCTTTCCGGCGACCTGGAAGTACTGCGCTCGTTCTATATGGACCGCGGCTATGTCGACTTTGACGTCGAGTCAACTCAGGTGTCCATCAGTCCGGACAAGCAAGATATTTACATCACTGCCAACATTCGTGAAGGTCAGGTCTTCACCATCTCTGAAATCCAGATTGCCGGTGAGTTGATGATCGGTGAGGAAACCATTCGAGCCCTGATTCCAATCCAGGCCGGTGATGTGTTCTCACGCAAAGCCCTGGAGCAAGGTGCCGACAACATCACCGCCGTGCTGGGCAACCTGGGTTACGCCTTTGCCAATGTAACGCCGGCACCAGAAATCGACCGCGACAACAAAACGGTCAAGGTGCTTTACTTCGTAGACCCTGGCAAACGCGTTTATGTGCGCCGCATCGTCTTTAAAGGCAACTTGAAAACCAAGGATGAGGTTCTGCGACGCGAGATGCGCCAGTTCGAGGGCGGCTGGTTCTCACAGATCGCCATTGAACGCTCGCGTATTCGCTTACAGCGCCTGGGATTCTTTGACAACGTTCAAATCGAATCACCGCCGGTCGCTGGTACCGACGATCAAGTAGATGTCATCGTTAGCGTCGAGGAACGGACCGCGGGCAGTTTCTCTTTCGGTCTTGGTTACTCGCAAACTGCAGGCATCATCGGTTCACTATCGGTCACTCAGGACAACTTCCTCGGCACCGGCAAGCGCATCACCTTTAACCTGCAAAACAGCACCATTGTTAGCCGCTTTGATGTGGCTTACCAAAACCCTTACTGGACCGATGACGGTGTCAGTCGCGGCTTCGCCTTCAGTTACCGGGAGTTGGACCAGGGTCAGGCCAACATTGCGCGCTACACCTCCAACGTGGTGTCGCTATCCGCAAACTTCGGGATTCCAGTCACAGAAACCGATCGCATCAATTTGCTGGTTGGCGTCGACTTCAATGAGATTGCCACGCTCAGTGTTCAAGATCCCAGCATCCTTGACCAACTCAGCTGTCAAATCATCGAGACCCCGATTGACCCGAGTGACCCGGACAGCGAAGTGATTATTTCCTACCAATGTCCAAAACAGACCTTCGAGACCTATCGTGCCGAGGCATCCTGGTCCCGCGACAGTCGTAACCATTTCTTTATTCCAAGCTATGGTTCACTGCAGCAAGCAGTGGCCGAGGTCGCGCTGCCCGGCAGTACCGATGAGTTTTACAAGCTGTTTTATCGCAACACCAAATACTTTCCATTGACCAAGAACCTGACCTTCTCTCTCGGTGGCGAAGTAGGTTACGGTGATGGTTATGGCAACAATAGCCAACTGCCCTTCTTCGAAAACTTCTTCGCAGGCGGCGTGACCTCAATTCGAGGCTTTGATGACAACACCTTGGGCCCGCGCGAGTGTCGCTTCTCGGCTCAGGATGTCGCTGATGAAATTCCCGAGTTCACCGAGTGGTTGGCGACCGGGAACTGTCCAACCAGTCGGGTCGGCAATCCGATCGGTGGCGCTTTCAAGCTGGTGGGCTCAGCCGAAGTTATTTTTCCGGTCCCCTTCATCAAAGACAAAACAACCTCGCGTATGGCGTGGTTCCTTGATGCCGGTAATGTCTACAAGGACATCGACTCGTTTGAGGCCGATGAAATCCGCTACACCACGGGCATTTCATTGCAGTGGCAAGCACCGGTCGGACCGATCATTATCAACTTCGCCTACCCGTTGAATGACAAAGACTTTGACGAGACCGAAACGGTGCAGTTCTCATTCGGCAACACCTTCTAAGTCAGTGACGTGAAACTGCGCCTACCCATTTTGTTTTCGCTGTTGACGGCTCTGGTGCTGAGCACCGGGCCCGTCCATGCGCAACAAAAGATCGCCTACGTGGATATGAAACGCCTACTGGAGCAAGCGCCCCAGGTGATCGGTGGCCGTGAACGCCTGGACCTGGAATTTCGACCGCGCAACGAGGCCCTGGACGAGGAAAAAGCCAGGCTGGAGTCGCTGGAAGATCGATTGCAGCGTGACGCAGCGTTAATGACAGCTGCACAAGCCGCTGAGCTGGAACGAGAAGTTCGTGAACTTCGCCGCTATGTACGCCGAGCGCAGGAAGACCTTCGCGATGAATTCGCCTTTCGCTTGAATCAGGAACTGGAGCACGTCAATGAGGTGGTCAACGAAGCCGTTCGATCACTGGCCAGGCGCCGCGGTTTTGATCTGGTGTTATCCAGTCCAGTGATGTACGCCAGCGAAAACGTCGACATCACCGACGATGCCTTGAGCGAACTGACGTCTGATTTCGAGACGGCCCAAAACGATGGCGGCTAGCGGTCATGGTATCTCCCTGGGCCGATTGGCCCACCAATTCAAGCTGCAACTTCGCGGTGACCCGCAACACCAGATTCGTGGTGTTGCGACCCTAACCTCGGCTGGCCGCGACGACCTGGCCTTCATGGCCAACCCGTTGTACCGCTCGCAGCTGAAAGACACCAAGGCCGGTGTAGTGGTGTTAAGCGCTGACAATGCCGAGCATTTCGGTGGCAATGTGCTGATCGCCGACGATGCCTACCTGGCATGGGCAAAACTGGCTGCCCAATTTGACCGCCGGCCTACAATCTCTGGTGGCGTTCACCCTAGCGCAGTTGTCGACGCCAGCGCACAAATCGATGACACGGCGGCGATCGGTGCCGGCGTGGTTGTCGGAGAACGCGCGGTAATCGGCGCAAACGTGCAAATCGGTGCCGGCAGTTTCATCGGCGCAGACTGTCACCTCGGTGCCAATAGCCGGCTGGAACCCAGGGTGGTACTGCAGTCAAACGTCAAGTTGGGTCAACGCGTCATTGTCCACCCCGGTGCGGTGATCGGTGCTGACGGCTTTGGATTGGCATTTGACGGTGCAGCAGGTCAATGGATCAAGGTACCCCAATTGGGCGGCGTTTCCATTGGCGACGACAGCGAAGTCGGTGCCAACACCACAATCGACCGTGGTGCCCTGGAAGACACCATCATCGGCTGCGACGTTCGCCTCGACAATCAGATCCAGATTGCACACAACGTAGTGGTTGGCGATCACACGGCGATGGCCGGTTGTAGCGCCGTCGCTGGCAGCGCTCGCATCGGAAAATATTGCATGATAGCTGGTGGCGTCGGTATCCTTGGCCACTTGGAACTCTGCGACCGGGTTACCGTGACTGCCATGTCATTGGTGACGCGCTCGATCAATAAACCTGGGACCTACTCTTCCGGCACCCCTTTGCAGGACAATGCGCAATGGCGTCGCAACGCTGTTCGCATTCGGCAACTGGATGATTTGGCCCGCCGCGTGAGACGACTTGAACATGAATGAATCGCAAACACCGAATACGCTAGGACCGGTCGAGATCGGGCGCATCATTGAAGCGCTGCCACACCGTTTCCCATTCCTGCTCATCGACCGCGTGCTTAGTTACGAGCTGGATCAGAAGCTGACGGCGATCAAGAACGTCACCATCAATGAACCGTTTTTTCCTGGCCACTTTCCGGATCATCCGGTGATGCCTGGCGTATTGATCCTCGAAGCTCTGGCCCAGGCCTCAGGTATGCTGGCTCAGCTATCCCTGGAAGACCGACCGGAGGCCAACCCCTTGTTTTATCTGGTACGAATCGACAAAGCGCGGTTTTCTCAGGTGGTCACTCCAGGCGACCAGCTAATATTGAATGTCGAGCAACGACGCATGATTCGCCGCATGGGCCAATATATTTGCACCGCAAGCGTAGATGGTAAAACGGTGGCTAGCGCCGAGATACTGTGCGCAGGCCGGAGTGCGTCCTGATGATTCACCCCTCTGCACTGATCGATCCTGGAGCCCAAATCGGCGAAAACGTCAAGATCGGCCCCTTTACGACGGTCGGGCCGAGGGTGGAAATCGGTGACAACACCGAAATCGGGTCGCACTGCGTCATCGAAGGGCCGACAACAATCGGCACCGACAACCGGATATTTTCATTTTGCGCCTTAGGTGGTGAACCGCAGGACAAAAAATTTCACGGCGAAGAAACCTGGTTGCACATCGGCAATGGCAACATGATCCGTGAATATTGCACTTTCAATCGCGGCACGGCTGACGGTGGTGGAGTAACTCGCATTGGCAATGACAACTGGATCATGGCGTATGTTCATATGGCGCACGACTGTATTGTCGGTGATGACACCATATTCGCCAACGCAGCCTCACTGGCAGGTCATGTAACAGTTGAAGATCGCGTCATTCTTGGTGGCTTTACCCTGGTCCACCAATTCTGTCGTATTGGCGCTTACAGCTTTACCTCGATGGGCAGTATCATCAACCGCGATGTACCTCCTTATGTCACTGTGGCAGGCACCATGGCATCACCGCGCGGCATAAACTCGGAAGGGCTGCGTCGCCGCGGGTTCTCAGCCGAGCGCATCATGATGATCAAAAAAGCCTACAGACTGCTGTACAAGTCGGGGCTGAGATTGAATGAGGCCACCGAATCTCTGATTGACCTTGCCAACGGTGAAAACGACGTCTTGCGCATGGTCGACTTCATCCAGGAGTCGAAGCGCAGCATCGTTCGCTGATGGCGTTACTCATTGCCTGCGCAACGACTCATCTGGTCAATTGCGAGCACATTGCCGGCCCGTCGACGGAGTGACTGATGCGATTTTTTATCGTCGCCGGTGAAGCATCCGGAGATCAACTCGGTTCCAAGTTGATTGACGAGCTTCGATCACGTTACCCGAACGCACAGTTCAGCGGCATTGCCGGACCTCAAATGGTCGCAGCAGGCTGTCACAAATGGGAAGACTATGAACAACTCTCGATCATGGGCTTGGTCGAGGTGCTGCGTCATTTGCCGCGACTGCTGCTATTGCGCCGACGACTTGTCCGGCACCTTCACGACTCGCCACCTGATTGCTTTATCGGCATCGACGCCCCGGACTTCAACCTGACAGTCGAACGACGTGCCAAGGCACTGGGTATCAAAACGGTGCACTATGTGAGCCCATCAGTATGGGCCTGGCGTCGCAAGCGCGTTGCCAGGATGCGCCAGGGCACCGACTTGGTGTTAACACTGTTTCCCTTCGAGCCAGCGATATACGATGAGTTCGACGTCAAGGCGAGCTTTGTTGGGCACCCGTTCGCCGATCAGATCCCGATGGATCTGGATCGAGCCCATGCGCGCAGCCAGTTGCAGCTAAAAGGTCAGTCCGTGCTGGCCGTGTTGCCTGGTAGCCGACTCGGTGAGATTCAACGCCTGGCTGAACCGTTCGCCCAGGCCTGCCAGCTGCTCAACCAACAAATTGGCCAGCTGAAAGTCCTGATTCCGTGTGTAAATTCAAAAGCAGCTGAGCTTATCGGTCAGGCCTTTGCAACACATGCTCCAGATGTCGACACCGACCTTCTCGATGGCCAGGCCAGAACCGCCTTGTCGGCGGCCGATGCAACCTTGATCGCATCGGGAACCGCGACCCTCGAGGCCCTGCTTTGCCAGTGTCCGATGGTGGTCGCCTATCGTATCGCGCCGCTGACCCATTTTATTGTGCGCACACTGGGCATGCTAAAGACCGATGTCTACTCATTGCCGAATATCCTCGCCGACAAACCCATAGTCCCGGAACTGATGCAACATCAGACAAAGCCCGAAAGCCTCGCCTATGCGGTGGCGAAATTGTTGCAATCGAAAGCCCAGCAAGAGCAACAACTTGACGCATTTGGACGCATCCATCAAACCTTGCGTCAACAAGCCAGCGCCCGCGCCGCTGATGCCGTTTCGAAGTTGCTGATCCAAACATGACCGACTTTGCTCTCATTTGTGGTGTCGATGAGGCCGGTCGTGGCCCCCTGGCAGGCCCTGTGGTTGTCGCTGCGGTGATATTGGACCCAGGAAGGCCCATTGCCGGGCTGAACGACTCCAAGGCCCTGAGCGAGCGCAAGCGGGATCGTTTGGCCGCCGCAATAAAACAACACGCCATCGCATTCAGCATTTCAGTCAAATCAATAGACAGCATTGCTCGGCGCAACATTTTGCATGCCACCATGGACGGCATGCGCGAGGTCATCGAAGCCTTGACGCCAGCGCCAGACAAGGCCTTGGTCGACGGCAATCGAGTCCCTCCCGGCCTCACCATAAACTGTGAGGCGCTGGTCGACGGCGATGCACTGGAGCCAGCAATCAGTGCCGCCTCGATAATTGCCAAGACAGAACGTGACCGTTATATGGTTGGCTTGCATGCCCGTTTTCCGCAATATGGATTTGACCGGCACAAAGGCTATGCCACCGAACAACACATCACTGCGCTGCGTCGCCATGGTCCGTGCCCTGAACACCGACTGGATTTCGCGCCAGTACGTGAGTTGTTGCAACTGGACCTGCCGTTCGCTGCAGTTGAGCCCGCGACTGTGAACAGCGGCGGTAAGCCATCATGAGCTTTGCTCACCTCAATGTTCACACCGAGTTTTCGATGGTAGACAGTACCGTGCGGCTCAAGCCGCTGGTGCAACGCATTGAGACCATGGGCATGCCCGCCGTTGCCGTGACCGACTTTTGCAACCTGTTCGCCATGGTCAAATTCGTGCGCGCAGCGCAGGGACTGGGGATCAAACCGATCATTGGCGCAGATGTGCGCGTCGCCGCAACTGAGCGCAACGCCAACCCATGGCAATTGACGCTACTGGTGCAGAATCAACAGGGCTATTTGAGCCTATGCCGATTGCTGTCACGCATGTACCTCAAAGGCCAGACCAACGACGGCCCCATGGCTCAAGCCGAGTGGGTGCATGAACTCAATGACGGTCTGATCGCGCTATCGGGTTGCAACAGCGATGTTGGTCGACATTTGATTGGTGGCCACTATCGCCAGGCCGCTGACCAGTTAGGCCATTGGCGACAGGCGTTTGGCGATCGGTTTTATCTGGAATTGACACGCTGCGGACGCAATGACGATATCAGACACAGCGAGGCTGCGATCGACCTGGCTGCGCGCAGTGGCTGTCCGGTGGTTGCGAGCAATGCCGTGCGGTTTCTGGACACCGATGATTTCGAAGCCCACGAGGCCAGGGTGTGCATCCATTCCGGTCGTGTATTGGGCGACCCCAAACGCCCGAAAAATTACACCGCTGAGCAGTATCTCAAGTCACCGCAGGCGATGCAGGAACTGTTCGCGGACTGTCCCGAAGCGATTGCAAACACCCTGCACATCGCAACCCGTTGTACCTTGGAGCTTAACCAGGGCGAGTACTTCCTGCCCGCTTTCACCGGTGATGAGGGCGAGAGTGAGGATGACTACCTGCGCAAGGTATCGAACTCTGGATTGCAACAGCGTCTTGATGCCCGAGGGCCGTTCGAAGGGTACACCGTCGACGACTATCAGGCTCGGCTCGATATCGAGCTCGACGTCATCATCCAGATGGGTTTTCCGGGTTACTTCCTGATCGTTGCCGACTTTATCCAATGGGCCAAAGACCAGAATATACCAGTGGGCCCAGGCCGTGGTTCCGGTGCCGGCTCGGTAGTGGCCTGGGCACTGAAGATCACCGACCTCGACCCATTGGAATTCGACCTGCTGTTTGAGCGCTTTCTTAACCCTGAACGGGTGTCGATGCCCGACTTCGATATCGACTTCTGTATGGATCGGCGCGACGAGGTGATCGATTACGTCGCCAGAAAATACGGGCGTGACCACGTATCACAAATTATTACCTACGGAACCATGGCGGCCAAAGCGGTGGTCAGAGACACCGGGCGCGTGCTCGGTCACCCCTTTGGGTTCGTCGACTCGATCGCCAAGCAGGTGCCGATGCAATTGGGCATCACCCTCAGCAAGGCACTGGATGAAACAGCAGAACTCAAAGAGCGATACGACAACGACGAAGACGTCCGCGACCTGCTCGACCTGGCCCTGAAACTTGAAGGCCTGACGCGAAACGCCGGCAAACATGCCGGGGGCGTTGTTATCGCACCGCAGCGACTGGTGCATTACGCCCCGCTGTACGCGGAGGCGGGCGGTGAGAGTGTCGTCACCCAGTTCGACAAAGACGACGTAGAGTCCATCGGCCTGGTCAAGTTCGATTTTCTTGGCCTGCGCACACTGACCATCATTGACTGGGCCCTGGAAGCAATCAATCAGCGCCGCAAGGCGTCGGGTGAGCAGCCGCTCAGTATCGAAACCATCGCCATGGACGATGAGCCAACGTTTGAGCTGCTGCGCAAGTGTGACACCACAGCGGTCTTTCAGCTTGAATCACGCGGCATGAAAGAACTGGTCAGGCGCTTGCAGCCAGACCGCTTTGACGACTTGATTGCTCTGGTCGCTCTGTTTAGACCAGGCCCTCTGGAATCGGGCATGGTCGGCACCTATGTCGACTGCAAACACGGCCGTGAACAGGTGAAATTTCCGCACCCGTCACTTGAAGCCATCCTCAGTCCGACCCATGGCGTTATCCTGTATCAGGAACAGGTCATGCAGATCGCACAGGTGTTGTCAGGCTACACGCTCGGTGGTGCCGACTTGTTGCGCCGCGCAATGGGCAAGAAAAAAGCCGAGGAGATGGCCAAGCAACGTACCATCTTCGTCAGCGGTGCGGAGAAAAACGGCGTTGAAGCAACTACTGCTGAAAATATTTTCGACCTGATCGAAAAGTTTGCTGGTTACGGATTCAACAAGTCGCACTCGGCCGCTTATGCGCTGCTGGCCTACCAAACCGCCTATCTCAAGGCGCATTACCCAGCAGAGTTCATGGCAGCCGTGCTATCAGCTGACATGGATAGCACCGACAAAGTCGTCGCCCTGGTCGAAGATTGCCGTCAGGGCGGCCTGGTGGTGCACCCACCTGATGTCAACCGGTCATTTTACCGCTTCGTTGCTGGCGACGAAAATGAGGTCATCTATGGCCTTGGCGCAGTCAAAGGGGCCGGCGCCGCGGCCATTGAGGGCCTGGCGCAGGAACGAGAGGCCAACGGCCGTTACACCGATTTGCTGGACCTGTGTCGTCGCAATGACCTGTCAAAGCTCAACAAGCGAGTTTTGGAAGTGTTGGTGTTGTCAGGCTCCATGGATGGCTTCGGTGTCGATCGGGCCAATCTGATGGCGCAACTGCCGTCGGTGCTGAAGGCAGCCGAGCAGGAGGTAAGAGATCGCAACAGCGGTCAGACCGATATGTTTGGTGCGCCCAGACAAATCGTCATGGACACCTGCGCAGAGGTTGCCGAGTGGTCGTTGCTGGAACGCTTGAAAGGGGAACGGCAAACACTGGGCTTGTACCTGACGGGACACCCACTGGACCCTTGGCGAGAGGACCTGAAACGGTTTACTTCGGGAGACATCGGCTCGCTAGGCGCGAAATTCGCCACGCAACTGGCCAATGCCAGACCACGCAGTGGGCCTGAGGTAATTATATCTGGTCAGGTGTTGTCGGTACGTCGTCGCAGTGAGCGTGCAGCCTTCGTGGCGCTGGACGATCAAACCGGCCGTATTGAGGCGGCCTGCTTTGGCGATGTCATCGCCGAACATGCCGACCTGCTGGTTCCCGACCGTTTGTTGGTGGTGGGCGGCATTCTAGTCAACGATGATTTTAGCGGTGGCCAGCAACTCCGGGCCAAACAGGTCTACGATGTCGAGCAGGCCCAGGCCCAGTTTGCACGAGCATTGCGTATACACCTCGACGGTGAAGCGATCGACATTCAGCAGATGAAAGGGATTCTGGCCCAGTATCGACCGGGAACAGCACCGGTATGGATTCGGTATTTGGTCGACGGTGCCACTACCCACCTGGAGCTGGGTGACGAGTGGCGCATCTCAGCCTGCAATGCCCTGGTCGAGCAGTTGAGTCAGCTGCCCGGCGTTGAGTTAGCTCGAATTGAGTACTAAAGCTTGATCTCCAGCGCCGCTGTTAGCGTGTTCTCGGGTTTCCAATAACGCTCTTAAGCGTTGCTCATGACCTACCGCCTTGGGTATCCTGTTCGCCCTTGCGGTTCGCCCGCTACAAGCTATGCGCTCTGGAAGCTGAAATGCAATTGACCATACTGGCCTGGTACACCGAAGATGACTGGCCGTTGTTACGAAAAATATCTGTCGATCGTCAAACCCTGCCGCCGGACTACAGCGACTGGGTAGCGGCGGCGGAAAAACAGGAGCGTGACATGCTGTCCAATGGGCAGCCTGTGAAGCGCGTATTGGTGCAGCCCGATGCCCTGCAGCATTGGGCGATCGAGCGTGGCATGCCGATAAACAGTCAAACCCGCGGCCATTTCGCCATGGACCTGCACCGACGCCAATCCATATAGACGGCTGCTGACAACGGCCACTGAGCTGTCATCAGCTGATAGAAAACAGTCCAGGGGTTTGTAGTCGCAACAATACAGATGATCGGGTGCCGCTATTGGCTGGGTTCGTCCTCCCCCACCGGTCGCCGCTTGGCCACTTGTTCATGCACTGCATCAAATGCTTTGTCGATGGCGGTTTTGGCGGACGCTGTCATGCCGCCTCTGGCATGCTGTTCCACCACAATCTTCTCCAATTTGGCGAATAGCTCATCAGCTCCGCGATCGGCGCGCATGCCAGATCGTCGAGCACCAAAAAGATTGATCCACCGCTCTGACCGCTTGCCCAGGCGCAGCACTTCATAAAAATACTGGCCCGGACGATCCGGGTGCAAAACTGTTCCCACCAGGGCCGCGATCAGCGAAATGGGACTCAGTAGAAGGTCCCTTATCCAGTCCATCAACAGCTTTACTTGAAACACTGCCAGATCCCGCAGAAAACCCCAACGTTCGGCGGAGTTGTCTGGCTTCGGTTGTTCGTCGTCAATTTTGATTTCTGTCATGACAACATTATAGCCAAGGAGGTGTCTACACTGGCAAAATATAAGTGTGTTTTCACAACGCAGCGGACACCATGACCGACTATTACGCGGACGCGATCGAACGATTTCACCGTTGGCTCAACGATGCAAAGATTGCCGAGATGCCCGAGCCTACAGCCATGAATCTGGCCACAGCAAATGCGCAGGGGCAGCCAAGTTCGCGGACTGTGTTGCTGAAACACGCCGATCAGCAAGGGTTCGTGTTCTACACCAACACCGGCAGTCGCAAGGGACAGCAGATCGCGGCCAACGCCCATGCCGCACTTTGCTTCGTCTGGTTGCCATTGCACCGACAGGTCAGGGTTGAGGGTCAGCTGCAAGCGGTGCGACAAGCTGAGGCAGACGCCTACTTTGCTACTCGCGTCCGCGGCTCACAAATCGGTGCCTGGGCATCAAAACAGTCCAGTACGCTGCCGGACCGACAAACACTGGAGCAACGCATCGAACACTTTGAGCGAGAGTTTGAAGGTGCTGACGTGCCACGCCCCGAGTGGTGGTCTGGCTACCGCTTGGTACCGACACTAATTGAGTTTTGGGCTGGGCGAAAGCATCGACTGCATGAGCGCCAGGAATACACCAGGGTCGATGGAAGTTGGCAGCTACGACTGCTCTACCCTTGAGTGATTTAACTATTCAAACCAATGGGCGCGGATTGGTCGATGTCACCGCCAGGCTAAACGACTTCTTGCAAGCCAGGCGTGCACAGCACGGTGCACTACTGGTCTTCATCAAGCACACCAGCGCCTCAATTGTGGTGACGGAAAACGCGGATCCTGACGTGCTTGAAGACCTCGAAACATGGATGGCCAGTGCCGTCCTTGATGGCGACCGACGATTTCTGCATACCGCAGAAGGGCCCGATGACATGGCCTCCCACATTCGCAGCGTACTGACGCAAACATCGCTGACACTGCCCGTGACCAACGGCGCCCTCGAATTGGGCACCTGGCAGGGCATTTATGTTTGGGAACACAGAAGTCGATCTCACACGCGACGGCTTAGCCTGCGTTATCTACCATGCCCTTGAGTCTGCCAACGATTTGACCATCGTCGTCGATCGGCGGATAGGGCTGTCCAGTGTCCCGGCAATAGCGAGCCATCTTCGGATGCAGCCATTCGAACAACAAGGTCTCGTACTCATCACGCGGCAGCCGAGATTGACCATACATGCCAGCTCGTTCACGCTGAGTTTGGGCCTCATACAAGATCAAGGCATTGGCTACTGACACATTCAACGATTCAACCATGCCGTGCATAGGGATGATGATGTGCTGATCAACGCGATCGGCCGTGTCACTATCGACACCACACTTTTCTGCGCCCAAAATTACGGCAGTTGGCTTGGTGTAGTCGATTTCTCGGAAATCGATGGCCTGCTCTGAAAGGTGCGCAGCCAGTGTTTGATAGCCTCTTGCTTTCAAGCTGTCATGGGCATCGGCGAACCGTTTGTGTCGATGTACTCGCACCCAACGCCCGGAGCCTTGCGCGGTACCATTGAGAATCGGCAAGCGAACATCATCAGGCGGAATAGCATGCACGTCGAGTACCCCGACTGCATCGCAAGTGCGTACAATAGCAGACAGATTGTGGGGTTTATGGACGCCATCCAACACCACTGTCAAATCGGGCTGACGCCCGTTGAGCACATCTACTACCCGATTAAACCGATTACGACTGACCATTGATAAATCTCAAGAAACTGATCACCGACTGGCGCGGTGAAAGCCAATACGATACCGAGGATTCAGGCCAAGTGGAACGGGCAGCAGCTGTCCTTTTGGTCGAAATCGCCATGGCGGATGGTTCATTCGAGCACGCAGAGGCTCGGGCGATTGAAGCTATATTGAAAGAGCAATTCGAGTTGACTTCGGAGGACGCTGCCGAGGTAATGGCCCAGGCTCGCAAGACGGTAAATGAGGCCGTCTCAGTTCATCCTCACACCCGGTGTCTGAATGACCAATTAACCACTGAGCAGAAAAGAGACCTGCTCGCTCACCTTTGGCGCCTGGCTCACAGCGATGGCAGGGTCGACCCTCAGGAGGAGTACACGATTCGAAAGCTGTGTGGCCTGTTAAACCTGCGACATCGTGACTTTATTCAGGCCAAGTTGTCAGATCACAGCTAAAGGGAAGCTCTATTCAACAAGAGCTTCCCCCAAGTCGGTGATCTGACAGACCAATCAAGGCGTGAAAAATTGTTCGCGGAAGTTCAGATTGAACGTTTCTGTTTGCCCTTCCGGCGTAATGTCGATCGAAAACGCCAAGGTTTCCTGATCTGTGATATTGATGATGGCGATATAGTAAACGGCTTCCTGCTCTGCAATCTCGCGCAGGTCCAATTGCCGACGTTGGCCATTGAGGTTTTGCGCAGCCGCGGATATTTCGGCTTTGACCGCCGATGGCAAGCCGTTGCCATCAGACTTCAACACCGATACGTTGAGCAACACGCGAGTCCCTGAGCGGACGATGCCGTAGGCTCGCGCAACTTCCGGCGTCAACTGGTCGGTCGTAAGCGCATTGTAGTGCACGACATAATCACCAAACTGTTCGGATTGCTCGGCTACCGCGACGTTCCCCAACGTCATCAAAACCAACAACATGACTATCGATATTTGGCGCATTAATGCGACCTCCATTGAATAATTACCCTCGACTCCAAGATAAATGACCGCCCCGCAAATAGCAAAGGGCGTCGCCCGCGGCCGGGTAAAGCGATTGACTCGATGTCAATAAGACCCCGAGAACGCGCCAGCGATTACATTTTGCATAGCGCATGAAGTTGAGTGACTGGTAACATCCGCTGTCCTGTTACAAGTCGTCCCGGTAGTTCCATGTTGTATCCATTGATTCCCGCCATTGTGTTGTCTTTGTCTATTGCCGAATCTGGCCCTCTGTCCGACCCCCACCTCTGGCTGGAACAAATCGATGACGCCGCTGCTCTGGACTGGGTACGCTCTCAAAATGATGCCAGCGCCACTCGCTTGAAACAGTTTGCAGATTTTGACCAGCTTTATCAGCAGGCACTTGCGGCCCTCAATGCCCCTTCGCGCATCCCATCCATTACGCGCCATGGCGACATGCTCTACAACCTTTGGCAGGATGCCGATCACCCACGTGGGGTTTATCGACGTACCACACCAGCATCATTCGCAACCGACGCGCCGGAGTGGCAAGTTGTTCTGGATCTTGACGCCCTCTCGGCGTCGACTGAACAGGGGTATTCGTTTGCCGGCATGACCTGCCTGCCCCCTGCCCACAAAAAATGTCTGGTCCATCTATCGCCCGGCGGTAGCGATGCGGTTGAAGTTCGAGAATTTGACGCCGATAAACTGAGCTTCATACAAGACGGATTCAACCTTCCGGCAGCCAAACAGCAAGTGACCTGGATCGATGACAATGCCATCTATGTCGCCAGTGACTTTGGTATTGGCGCTGTCACCGAATCAGGGTATCCGAGGATCATCAAACAATGGCGGCGTGACACCCCAATCGATCAGGCTGGCGTAGTCTACGAAGGGGACAGCTCATCAGTGTCCGTTGGTATCAGTCGCTTTCGCGATGCGGCGGGTGATCTTGACTTGCTCACCGAGGCAGAGTCTTTCTGGGAATCGGTTCGCTATCAACTGGTCGACGGCCAAATTCACCCTCTGGACCTGCCTCGTACCGCGACGGTTCACGGCGTCTGGAACCGCCGCCTGCTTGTCTCGCTCAAATCGCCGTGGCAACGCAACGCGAACCACTACCCAAGCGGTGCCGTATTGCTGGCAGACCCCCTCGCCCTTCGCTCAGAGCAAGGTCAAATCGATCTGTTGCTGGACCCTGGCCGCGAGTTCGTTGTTACCCAGATTGCGACCACCGACGCGGCTATCCTTGTCGCCGGCCTCGACAATGTTGTCGGCCGCCTGTATCGATTCACGCACGAAGACGGTAACTGGAGTCGAAACACCATCGATTTTCCCGACAACGGCATCGTAGAGTTGTCAGCGGTCAACGACAAGAACGGTGATTTTTACGCGCAATTCGAATCTTTTCTCGATGCTCCCGCGCTTTACCACGTGGCTGGACCTGGGTGGCAGCCAGTACGCGTAAAACAACAGAAGCCGGCATTCGACAATAGTCAACTGGTCTCGGAACAGCTTTGGACCGCCTCAGCCGACGGTACCCGAGTGCCCTACTTTGTCGTTCGCAATAAAAACATGAAGTACGACGGCAGCAACCCAACCCACATTTTTTCCTATGGTGGGTTTCGCGTCTCGCTGACTCCGTCTTACTCTGGTTCCTACGAGGCCATGCAAGGCGCCTATGGCAAGTTGTGGCTGGAACGAGGCGGTGTTTTCGTACTGGCCAACATTCGTGGTGGTGGCGAATTTGGACCTCAATGGCACAGCGCTGCACTGCTTGAAAACAGAAACAAGGCCTTTGAGGACTTTGAGGCGGTCGCCGAGGATCTAATCGCCAGAAAAATAACCTCGCCCAGCCATCTGGGCATAGAAGGTCGTTCCAACGGTGGACTGTTGGTCGCCGCTACGATGGTACGCCGTCCAGATCTCTACGGAGCTGTGATTTGTGGCGTGCCGCTAACTGACATGCGGCGCTACAACAAACTGTTGGCTGGGGCCAGCTGGATGGCCGAATATGGCGACCCCGACGACCCTGAGCAGTGGGCCTTCATCAGCACCTACTCGCCTTACCAAAACTTCGATTCAGAAGTCACTTACCCCCCTATCCTGTTTTACACCTCCACCCGTGACGACCGGGTTCACCCCGGACATGCTCGCAAGATGGCGGCCAAAATGCTCGAGCACAACAACATCGTCAACTACTACGAGAACCTGGAGGGTGGGCATGGTGGCTCCAGCACCAATGAACAAACCGCCTGGCGACTGGCTCTGACCTACGCCCACCTGTGGCAGCACTTGAGCAAATGAATTACGGGTGATTTCAGCAACCTGGCATGCTCGCTCATTGCGGCGCGAGAGGTGGCAATCGTCGCCTGCACTTGACGGGACATCTCAAATATGCGATTTTCTCATCTACGTACACCTTCGTACGAAATCAATGGAGGAATGTATGCGAAAGCTGTTAACCCTCGCCGTACTGGCCGCATTGGGCGGCTGTGCCAGTAACGGCCCGATCGATCCAAACCGCGGACAACTGATCGCGACGCCCGGTGTGCAAGCCATTTTCGATGATGAAGAGGTAGATATCGCAGAGGCGACCGACCGAGTGCGCTGTGAGCGCATCATGCGCGTCGGGACCCATCTGATTGAGCGCTATTGTTACACCGTTCCAGAACAGGACGAAGAAGAGCGACGCATTGACCGCATCACGTTCAAGGCCATCGACCAAATCGCTCGACCGAAGATGTCTGAGCCATTAACAGGGCGTCCACGGGGCGCATTCAGTTCCCCGCCGGATTAAAGGCCAGCTGCCGCTGGCATGATGCCATCACAACCGCCAGCACCTTACCGGGTGCTGGCGTCATCCTGGCCGACTTCAGCCTATTGTTGGGACTTACCCCATACCTCTGGTGGAACCAGGCCCAAGCACCGCCCAACTAATGGTTAGACTTGGCCTCAGCGTCCCTTGTACACTACGCCCTTGTCTAACGGTCGAGTCTCATTGATGACCCGCTTTCTCATTGTCTTCATGCTACTCCTGCTGAGCTTGTTCACTATCGAGAACATGAACATCGTGCAGGAAAAAGCCATTGACCCGTTCACCACAGCACTGGCGACCACCAGCGTCTTTATCATCGAAGCGTTTGATGACAATGTGGTGTCGCGTGGCCGTGTCCTGCGCAGCACCGAGAACGGTTTTGCGGTGGAGATTCAAGCCGGCTGCAATGGAGTCGAAGCGGTGATCATTCTGGTCGCAGCCTTGTTCGCCTTCCCCGCCCCCTTCCGCTACAAGCTGGTTGGGCTGGCGATCGGTATCTTCGCCATTCAGGCGCTGAATTTGGTTCGCATCATCTCGCTGTTCTACCTCGGCCAGTGGAACATGACCGCATTTGAGTGGTTCCACCTCTACCTCTGGCAAGCATTGATTATTCTCGATGCGCTGGTAGTTTGGCTGATCTGGCTGCGACGTATCCCACGTACCGAGTCACAGCCCGCACTCACTGCCTAGTCACTGGTTTCTCCACGCATGAACGTGGTCTATCTAGTTGGGCCCACTGGGGCTGGGAAAACGGCCGTTGGCCGCAGAGCCGCGGCGATGCTTAATCTGGATTTTGTCGACATTGATGAGCTGGTTCAACAGCGCAGTGGCGTCGACATTCCCTGGATATTCGACGTCGAGGGCGAGCCTGGCTTTCGACGCCGGGAAAGCGAAACCCTTGCAGAGCTGTCGACCGGCTCCAACACATTGGTGGCGACCGGGGCCGGCATCATTCTCGGCCCGTCCAATCGTGTGCTAATGCGAGACACCGGGCTTGTGGTCTACCTCAAAACAACAGTAAGACGACAACTGTCCAGGTTGAAAAATGACAAGCGCCGCCCATTGCTGATGGCACCCGATCGTCGCCAACGACTGGAAGCAATGGCCAACATAAGAAACCCTCTTTACGAGGCCCTGGCCGACCTCACTATTGTTTCAGATGACGATAGCCTGCCAGCAATGGCGCGCCGCGTGGCCAGCGCCATCAAAGACCACACCAAACCCCCTGAGCAAAACGGCAATGATTGAGACGATCGACGTCAATACAGCAAGTAGCCCATACCGCATCGGCATCGGTCGAGGCTTGCTTGCAAACAAGGAACACTGGTCTGAGTTGCTCAATGGCCAGCTTATCGTGATCAGCAATGACCGCGTAGCCCCCCTCTATCTGGATGCGCTGCGCAGCGCTTTACCCTGCCAGCCGTTGCTCGAAATCATCGTCCCTGATGGCGAGCAGGAAAAAAATGTCGACAACTGGATGGCCATTCAGAACCAATTGGCCGGCGTCCCGGTGTCACGCGACGCGACCTTGATAGCGCTCGGTGGAGGCGTCATTGGGGACCTGACCGGATTCGTTGCGGCAACCTACATGCGCGGCATCCGCTTTGTTCAGGTCCCAACCACTTTACTGGCCCAGGTGGACGCCTCAGTTGGTGGCAAAACCGCGATAAACCTGACGGCTGGCAAGAATCTGGTCGGTGCCTTTCATCAACCCGGCGCGGTGATCGTCGACCCGAACACACTGTCGACTTTGCCACCACGCGAGACCGCAGCCGGTTGGGCCGAAGTCATCAAAGTGGCATTGATCAGAGACCCTGAACTGCTAGAGCTATTTGAAAACGGTAGCGATGGGCTTCAGGACACCGGTTCACAGCAAGTGCAAACCCTGATCACACGCGCCATTTACAACAAGGTAGAGGTTGTGGTCGCGGACGAAAAAGAAGCTGGTGAGCGGGCGCTGCTCAATCTGGGGCACACCTTTGGTCACGCCATCGAGACACTGACCGACTACCGAAAATACTTGCATGGCGAAGCCGTGGCCATTGGCTTGGTCGCTGCGGCTCACCTGTCGTCACGACTGGGACTGGTCGATCCCGACCTGGTGCAACGTATCAAGTCTATCTTGAGCGACCTAAGCCTGCCGACATCCATGCCAGCGTTGCCAGTCAATGACCTGCTCGATTGCATGGGTGCCGATAAAAAGGTGCTGGAAGGCAGACTGCGCTTGGTGTTGCTAAACGGGCTTGGGCAGGCTTGTATTCGAAATGACATCCCTACTCAGTTGCTGGTCGAAACGCTGGAGTATTGCGGCGCCTCCAATGATTGAGAAGCCCGGTACCTGCCCGGGCCAGCGATTTTCACGCTGATCAATTCAAATATTGCTCTGCTTGACCAGACTAGCAACAGAAGGAAAGCGAGCCGTCGGCTTGATGCGCTACAATCAGGTTTTTCGATAATCAGAAAAACCGTTGCCGATAACGCGTCCGACAACTGATGCGCATTTTCATGCAGACCACACCCGAACCAGGCAAAGCGCCGCGGTTTTACCAATTGATCCTCCACCAGGATCTGCTGGGCGGTTGGAGTCTGATTCGTCAATGGGGCCAAACCGGGTCGAGAGCCACCGCTCGCCGCGAACACTATGCCGACCTGACACAAGCGCAAGAGGCCTTGCAGCACCATCGGGCTATACAGGTCAACAAGGGCTTTCGAGTGATGTTCGTACAGGGCTCAGAACACTGAAAATCATTGCTACAACGCTACTATCGATCACAGCCATGACCATGTGGACGGTGTCGGCACAGAACGAATTTGTCGAGCCGGATGAATACATATGCCTGGCCGATGAAGACGGCGGCTGGACTTGCGCGCTCGGTAAAGAACCACAAGCGGAGCCGCTGACACCACAGCCCCCTCAAGAACCTCAGCGCTGGGTCCAGCCAGAACCGCATGAACGGTCGTTCCCCGGTGGCTCTGATGTTCGACCGTTGCCGCTGCCGGTTCCGTCCGAACCGGTGCAATTGGCCGAACCTGAAGTTGCGAGCGGCAGCGATGATCAATACGCTACTCAGGAAGATACAAGCGCCAGCACCACAGCGGCGACTTCTAGTGAAGCAAGTCCGGAAAGAGATATGACCACCGAGCCAGTCGCTGAGCCAGTCGCTGAGCCAGTCGCTGAGCCGCCCGTACAAGCGGTCGTCAACACCCGCGCACCAAGTCCACCGAGCGACAATCAAACTTCTCCTTACTGGACCATCCAAATTGCAGCGCTCCTGGATCCTGACGGCGTCAACACAATTGCCAGCGAGGTCGGAATTTCGGGAGATGAGCTTGAAGTTCGTACCGAACAACGCCTTGGCGAGACATGGACCGTCATTTTGCTTGGGCAGTTCGCTTCGGCAAGCGAAGCCACCCTGGCAGCTCGCCAGCGTGGGCTGGAACAGCGCGGCTGGGTTCGTCGCGTCCAAGCACAAACGACCGCATCTCCCATGGCAACATCATCTCGATCTTCGGAGCGTACGACGCGACGGCCGGAAGCCGAACCGGAGCCAGCGTCAGACGCGGCCTCAAGGGCGACCAGTCTCGCAGCCGCTGTCATTCAACCCCTGTCCGGGTTGCCACCCACACACTACACCGTGCAGTTGGCTAGCGTCGACACCGATGCCGGCTTTGCTGAGCTGATTGAACAATCCGGCCTAAGCGATCAGCCACACTGGACTCACATTACACGCCGCAACGGTCAACCCTGGCATCTGTTGTTGTGGGGTCAGTTTGCTACCTTGTCCGAAGCCAGCGTCGCGATTCAATCATTGCCAACAAATGTTCGAGCCGCCGGTCCTTGGCCAAGGCGAATTGGCGACGTGCTGAATGAACCGAGATAACCGCTCAAGCGGAACGGTGGCGATTCGGTTGGGGGCTCTGGGGGACATGATCATGTTTCTGCCTGTGCTCCACGCCATGCACCAACGTTTTCAATGCAAGATCGATGTGGTGACGGCAGGCCCATGGTCACCTTTTGTGTTGTCCCACTCCCCTTACGTTGGCCGTGTCGAAGCACTGGACACCACCAAACGTTGGGCCGGGCTATTATCGAGGCGTCAGCGCCAGGTGGTCGCCTGGCTTAAGGCCGACCCACCTAAGCGCACCTATCTATTTGAACAGTCGCGCAAAGCAGACCACTTGCTTCAGCGCGCTGGCATCGATCGACATTATGTTGTCCATGCAGCCGACCGACCAAGCCAGCCGAATGAGCACCAAACCGATTATCATCGCCGGCTGCTGGGTGCCGAACACGACCACACCGTGCCACAACTCGACCACAGACGTCTGGATATCGATGAGGCCAGACAGTGGCTGCGAACAATTGGCGCGACAGGTTCGAAGCTGGTACTGCTGCAACCGGGCAACAAGCGTACGATGCGACCGGGCCGACTTGATCGTGCCAGTAATCACAAGCATTGGCCGACTGAACGATGGTCCAGCCTGGCAGCCGCTGTCGCCGACAGTGATCCTCAGATTAAAGTATTGATTTGTGGCGTTCCGGCCGAGCAAGCACTAGCCCAGGACATTGCTCAACGCTCTTGTTCCGACCGTGTGCTGGCCGTTGCCGATCAGCTTCCGCTGCCTCGCTTGTTTGCGCTAAGCACATTGGCCGACGCCATGATTAGCGTCGATACCGGACCTGCCCATGTCGCGGCGGCTGCGGGCTGCCCACTGGTGGTGATGTTTGGCCAAACCAACCCTGACTGTTTCGCACCTCGGGGAGTGGCACAAGTAGAAATCGTTGATGCTGGCGGTAGTGGATTGACGACACTGCCGGTGGCGGCGATCATGGCCGCCTTTGAAAACTTAAGCCCGCGAAGAGAAAACAATGAAACTTGATATCGGCTGCGGCCCAAAGAAAGCACCGGGGTTTGTGGGAATGGATCGCCACGACTACGGAGATACCGACATCATCTGGAATGTCGAGCAGTACCCGTGGCCTTTGGATGACAACAGTTGCGACGAACTACGGTCCTGGCATCTGGTCGAGCACCTTAAGGACCTGAAGCCGTTTTTGAACGAGGTGCATCGGGTTGGCAAGAACGGTGCTTTATTTCAGTTCGCCACACCCCATTTCTCGTCACGCGATTCCTGGAATGACCCCACCCATATCCAGCATTACTCACTGCATTTCACTGACATCTTCACCGATGGCTATTTGAAGGGGCAATGGGGTAATTTCGAGTTGGTTGATCGGCGTCTGAGTTTCGGCTCCTTCCTTTACACCTGGCGCTCGCGGCTGATCTTCAAGGTCATCGGTGCCAAGCACTGGGAGAAGTTTTTCGCCTGGCGCCATCCAGCCAGTGCGATTTATGTCACTTTGAAGGTAGTGAAGTAAGGCGAGCCGGACACGACGTCCGGCCAGCACCTTTTACTCGGTCTCGATTAACTCGATGCCGTCCATTCCAGCCGACAGTGTATTGGCATCGCCGCCCTGGCTGAGCTTGATACGCAATCGAACCTCATTGGCCGAATCGGCATGCCGCAGCGCGTCCTCATAGGAGATTTCTCCGGCCTGATACAGGTCGAAAAGCGCCTGGTCGAAGGTCTTCATACCCTGGTTGGTAGATTCCTTCATCAAATCCTTGAGCTTGTGAATCTCACCTTTGCGGATCAATTCCGAGGCTAGAGGCGAATTGAGCAGAATCTCGACCGCTGCACGCCGCCCTTTGCCATCCGGTGTCGGAATCAGCTGCTGCGCCACCATCGCGCGCAAGTTCAATGACATGTCCATCAACAGCTGGGGCCGCCGATCTTCCGGGAAGAAGTGCAGTACGCGATCAAGCGCCTGGTTGGCGTTGTTGGCGTGCAGCGTAGACAGGCACAGATGTCCAGTTTCGGCAAAGGTGATGGCATGCTCCATCGCTTCGCGCGTTCTAATCTCACCGATCATGATCACATCCGGGGCCTGACGCAGCGTGTTGCGCAGTGCAATCTCATAAGAGTCGGTGTCTATTCCGACCTCGCGCTGCGTGATAATGCAGGCTTCGTGCTTGTGTACGTATTCGATCGGATCCTCAATCGAAATGATGTGACCGGTTGAGTTCTGGTTGCGATAACCAATCAGTGCGGCCAACGATGTTGATTTACCTGTCCCGGTGGCGCCAACGAAAATGATGATGCCACGCTTGGTCATGGCCAGGTTTTTCAAAATGGGCGGCAAACTGAGCTGTTCGATGGTCGGAATCTTGGTTTCGATGCGCCGCAACACCATCCCGACCTGGTTGCGCTGGTAGAACGCGCTGACGCGAAATCGGCCGACACCGCCAACCCCGATAGCGAAGTTACACTCATGTGTCTTCTCGAACTCTTCCTTCTGCGCCGGCGTCATGATGCCCATCACCATGTCCCGAGCCTGCGGCGGCGTCAGTGGATTCTGAGCGATTGGCGACACCCTGCCATGGACTTTCATGCTCGGCGGCAGGCCGGTAGTGATGAAAAGGTCAGACGCTTTTTTGTGCGCCATCAGTTTAAGGAACGAATTAAATTCCATGGGGAACCTCGCTGGTTATCGTTCTCGGCGACTGGTCAGATTGCAACGCCACACTCACCCGAATGAATTTAAGCGAATGCGGCCTTGTTGGCGGCCCGTGCCATCGCT
Organism: Lysobacteraceae bacterium; assembly: GCA_021604725.1. GTDB lineage: Bacteria > Pseudomonadota > Gammaproteobacteria > Xanthomonadales > BQJN01 > BQJN01. The sequence goes on from BQJN01000015.1 coordinate 27,323, forward strand.
TCTTTGCGATTGACCACGCCACGTCTGACCAGATCGAGCAAACACTGGTCGAGTGTTTGCATACCGACGTTTTGCCCAGTCTGAATCGATGAATACATCTGAGCGACCTTATCTTCGCGAATCAGGTTTCGAATTGCTGGGATGCCGATCATGATTTCATGGGCCGCAACTCGGCCACCGCCGACTCTCTTGAGCAGTGTTTGTGAAATCACCGCCCGCAGTGACTCTGAAAGCATGGAGCGCACCATCGGTTTCTCACCAGCCGGGAATACATCGATGATGCGGTCGATGGTCTTTGGCGCTGAACTGGTGTGCAAAGTAGCAAACACCAGGTGACCGGTTTCTGCTGCCGTCATCGCCAGACGAATGGTTTCGAGGTCACGCAATTCGCCAACCAGGATATGATCAGGATCTTCTCGAAGGGCCGACCGCAACGCCTCGTTAAAACCGTGGGTATCGCGATGCACCTCGCGTTGGTTCACCACGCATTTGTTCGATGTATGAACAAATTCGATCGGGTCCTCAATGGTCAGAATATGTCCATGATCATGTTTGTTTACGTGATCTACCATCGCCGCAAGCGTGGTGGACTTGCCTGAACCGGTGGGGCCGGTCACCAAAATCAGGCCCCGCGGCACCTGAATAATATCCCTGAAAACCGGCGGACAATTGAGGTCCTCCAGCGTCAATATTTCAGTCGGAATCGTTCTGAAAACCGCACCACAGCCGCGGTTGTGGTTGAACGCATTGACACGAAAGCGCGCAAGCCCCGGAATCTCGAACGAAAAGTCGACCTCGAGAAACTCCTCGTAGTCCTTGCGCTGCTTGTCACTCATGATGTCGTAGATGAGCGCGTGCAAGGTCTTGTTGTCAAACGCCGGAACGTTGATGCGACGAATATCGCCGTCAACGCGAATCATCGGTGGCAAGCCAGCCGACAAGTGCAGGTCAGAAGCTTTGTTCTTGACCGAAAACGCAAGTAATTCAGCAATATCCACTCGAGTTCCTGCCGATTAGTCCAATGCCCCGAGTATACCTCAGCCAACTCGTCCTGCACGCGACCGTGGTCCAAAGATCGCGGAGCCGACGCGAACCAGGGTCGACCCCTCGGCAATTGCCGCCTCCATGTCACCACTCATCCCCATCGACAAGGTGTCCAGAGGGTAACCGTCAGACTTCAGCTGTTGGTAATGCTGTGCCACTCGAGCCAGGGAATGTCGTTGCTGGCTCAAGTCACTGGCCGGCCGCGGGATGGCCATGATGCCACGCAAACACAAGCGACTGGATGCGCTCACCGCATCGGCCAGCGTGGCAAGCTCGTCTGGCGACACACCGGATTTACTGGATTCATCGTCAACGTTGAGCTGAATACAAACATTGAGCGGAGCGAGCTCGGCTGGGCGTTGCCGCTGCAAGCGCTGAACGATCTTGACGCGGTCAATGCTATGCACCCAGGTGAATTGTTCGGCCACCACACGCGTCTTGTTCGATTGCAACGGGCCAATGAAGTGCCAATCCAGGTCTGGAAAGGCAGCCAATGCCAGTTTCGCTTCATTGATGTAACTTTCGCCGAAGGCAAGCTGACCGGCCTGCCTGGCTTGTTCAATGGCACCCAGGGGCTGGCCTTTGCTGACCGCCAGCAAACGAATACTTTCCGCCTCCCGGCCGTACTCGGTCGCAAGGTCGCGTATTCGCTGCCGGATGGCCTCAAGTCTTTCACATATCACCGTTTGCATCGCTCTATTGTAGCGGCTGGCAAGCCATCACGGGCCGGCATTCAAACCGTCGCCGTACACAAAACAGACAGACTGACAACCAAGCCTTTGCCACTGCCAAAGATTGTGTAAAGATTGCACGCTGTTTGTTTTTGACGGCACTGACAATGAACCCAATCAACGACGCCGGCCAGCTCCTTATCACTTTCATATTTGGATTCATCGTCTTCCTGTTCCTGCTGCGCATCCTGCTACAGCTTTGCAGAGTCGACTTCAGAACCCCTATCGCTCAATTTGTGGCAACGCTAACCAATCCGGTCACCATCCCGCTATCACGCCTGATTCCGCGAGTAGGACGACTGGACACGCCGGCCGCGCTGGTGTTGCTGATCGCCAAGTGGCTGGAGTTGATCCTGCTTTGGGTAACCGCGGGCGTCACTCTGAATGTCGGAGGGGCAGCACTTTGGGCTGTGGCCGAGATCCTGGATTTGACAGTCACAGTATTCATGTTCGCGATCGTCATTCAGATCATCCTCAGCTGGGTCAGCCCGATGGGCGGCGACCCTCTGACCTCAACCTTAAGACAACTGACTGCTCCGATTCTGGTGCCGCTGCGCAATCTCATTCCGCCCGTTGGCATGTTCGACTTGTCACCCATGGTTGCGATCCTGGCACTGTTGTTGACTCGAACCCTGATCACTGCACCGATGGTCAGTGCCGGTGCCCAGTTGGCCCTCGGTGGCTGATATACTTCCAACCATCTTTTTTCGGCAAGACAGTCCATGAATCCAGACTACCTCGATTTCGAGCAGCCTATTGGCGAATTGGAAGCCAAGATCAACGAATTGCGCTATGTCAGCGATGACAACGCGATCAACCTCGATGAAGAAATCCAAAACCTGAAAAGCAAGCTGAAGCAACGCACTGCAGCAATCTTCTCAAACCTTAGCGCGTGGCAGATTTCGCAACTGGCACGCCACCCGAAACGACCGTACATGCGCGATTACATCGAGCGCATCTTCACCGATTTCCAGGAACTGATGGGCGATCGCCTGTACGCAAACGACTATGCCATCGTCGGCGGCACGGCGCGGCTGAACGGACAAGCGGTGATGGTGATAGGCCAGCAAAAGGGCCGCGACACCAAGGAAAAGATCAAAAACAATTTTGGCATGCCCAGACCAGAAGGCTACCGCAAAGCACAACGCTTGATGGAGTTGGCTGAGCGATTCCACATGCCCATACTGACCTTTATCGACACCCCAGGGGCCTATCCGGGCGTCGGGGCAGAAGAGCGCGGGCAATCAGAGGCCATTGCCAGGAACCTGCTGGTCATGTCGCAGCTCAAGGTCCCCATCATTTGCACCGTGATCGGCGAGGGGGGTTCCGGTGGGGCCCTGGCCATCGGCGTTGGTGATCGAACCTTGATGCTGCAGTACTCAACTTATTCGGTCATTACACCTGAAGGCTGCGCCTCCATTCTTTGGAAAAGCGCCGATTACGCCGAACAGGCCGCCAGTGCCTTGTCGATAACCGCTGATGCCCTGCTTGGTCACAAGCTGGTCGACCGCGTCATTGAGGAACCACTGGGCGGCGCACACCGCGACCCGGACACAACCGCAGAGCGTTTGAAGACGGCGCTGACAGAAGAGTTGAATGCCCTTCTCGGCCATGCCCCGGAGCAACTGGTCGAATCTCGCTATCAACGCTTTTTGAGCTACGGCGCATTCAAGGGGTAGCAACGCCGATGCAGGTGGCCACTGAGCTGTTCCCACCGAGTTCAGGCGCACTAATGGTGGCGTTTTCAGGCGGGGCTGACTCAACAGCCCTGCTGCACTGGCTCAAGCGAAACCTGCCGCAGTTGAGCTTGCGGGCGATCCACGTCAACCACCAAATCAGCGAACAATCGTCACAATGGGCGCAACATTGCCAGGCCTTCTGTGAGCAGCTCGGCGTCCCACTGCAAATTGCCGTTGCCGACCCCAGGTCGGACAGCGAAACCGACCTTCGCCGGGCCCGCTATCATTTGTTCGAGCAATCCATACAAACGAACGAAGTATTGCTGACCGCCCATCATCAGGATGATCAGGCAGAAACTTTTATGCTCCGGGCCTTGCGAGGATCAGGTGTTCGCGGTTTGGCGGGCATCCCTGCGCGCCGGAGGCTAGGTCAGGGTTGGTTGCTGCGGCCTATGCTGCATTGCCGGCACAGTGAGTCAAAAGCCTATTGCTCTGAACACGGCCTGCCATGGCTAGAAGACCCTTCAAACCAGATCGACCACGCCGACCGCAACTTTCTGCGTTTGAACGTCATGCCACTTCTTGCCAAACGCTGGCCCCAAGCGGTCTCGCAATTTTCGCGCAGCGCAGACCAATTGGCCAGCAGTCAACAATGGCAAGACTCGGTGACTGCTCGCGAACTGGCTCGACTGCAGGTTTCTGCCCATGCGATCTGCGCACAAGGTTTCCTGACAAACAGCACCGAGCAGCGCCATCAGCTGATATCACTTTGGTGTCAGCAACGTGAAATTCCGTCGATGCCGCGTTCGGTGGAGGGTCGTTTGGACGATCTTGCTGTTGACAACTACGATCAGTCAGCCACTCTGCAGTGGCCCGGTGCCCGACTATGTCGATTTCGAGATGAACTTCATTTGCTAGGGCCGCCAACTTCCGAACCGGATCCTGGTCTGGACCTTGCCGCTTCGCTGAGGAACCTGCCACTGTTGCCTGAAGGCTGCGGTGCTTTACAACTGCTGGGCGATCAAAGCGCCGGCGACCAGGACTTTTCGATTCACATTCGGTTTGCCGGATACCGTCACTCTGGACCGCTGCATCTTCGCCCGGCAGGGCGTCATCGGCGGGCAATCAAACATTGGTTCCAGGAGGCCGGAGTCCCGCCGTGGGACCGCCCTTTCGTACCCTTGCTCTTTCGATCACAGGAGCTACTGGCAATGGCCGATCTTTACATCGGCGAGCGGCTGCAAAACTGGCTGCAAGAGCAAAAGTTGAGCCTGCGGTGGTTGACCCCGAACGGGCAGCGTTCGACAATAGGCGGTTAGTAGTTTCGCAAGGTGATGCATGGTTGAGCAGAAGGACAATCCAGCGCCCGATTTCGAGCAGTCATTGTCCGAACTCGAGTCATTGGTTCGACAAATGGAAAGCGGCACGGTACCGCTGGAAGAATCGATTGCTCAATTTGAGCAAGGCATCAAGTTGTATCGCCAGTGCAGCCAAGCACTGAAAGAGGCTGAGCTGCGTGTTGATCAACTGCTCAACGCTGACGACCCGGACTCTGCTGTGGCGTTCAAACAGGCCGATGAATAACTCATGGCGCAGCGCTTGCCGGCGCGTAACCAGCCTCCCGCTTGCGAACTTCACTGGGGCTGATCTATGAGCGCGGCCGTACAGATCGAATCGCGGCGCGAAAGTCACGCCCGACTGCTCACCTTTCGCGACCGCGTAAACGAGCTGTTATCGAAACAGTTGACTGACTTGCCTGCGGCGCCTGAGCGATTGCTGGAGGCGATGCGGTATGCCCTGCTAACGCCAGGCAAACGTATTCGGCCGTTGCTGACCTATGCGTCGGCCGAATGCTTCGGTTTAGCACTCGAAGCAGTCGATGACGCAGCCATGGCGGTGGAAATCATCCATGCTTACTCGCTGATCCACGACGACCTGCCAGCGATGGACGATGATGACCTTAGACGAGGCCGTCCGACCTGCCACAAGGCCTTCGACGAAGCGACTGCCATCCTGGCCGGCGATGCGCTGCAGGCGTTCGCCTTCGAACTGCTGGCACAGACCGACTCATCAGCTTCGCAAAGGTTGAGGATGATCAAGATCCTCGCCCAAGCCTGCGGCCCTGCGGGCATGGCAGGCGGTCAGGCGATCGACCTTGCGGCGGTAGGTCAGGACTTGTCCTTGCAGCAGCTGATGCACATGCATCGCCTGAAGACCGGTGCGTTGATTCGGGCCGCGGTACTAATGCCAGCCAGCCTGGCCGGTGTTGACGACGCAAACCTCGAAGCACTCACCACCTATGGCGATCGCATTGGTTTGGCCTTTCAGATTCGCGATGACATTCTTGATGTCACCGGTGACCCTGAAGTTACAGGCAAGAAAAGTGGTGCTGATCAGGCCCTGGAAAAACCGACATTCCCGTCACTGATCGGCGTCGATTCATCAAATCGCATGATGCATGAGTTAATCGAAGAGTCAGTGTCGGCGGTAGAGTGTTTGAATGACCCAACCCTGCTGGTCGCCCTGGCTCGCTACATTGTTAGCCGCGACAGTTGAGCGCAGACCAGCGGTAATGGTTCAATAGCTTCAGGTCAGATGCGTTCGACGGTGACGACATGAGAATTGTTGAATAAGCATGCCACCCTTATATACAAGGACAGGGCAACAAAGCCCTGTGACCAAAACGAGACGGTTCAATTGATGATCGATTCCAAGCAGTTTCCATTGCTCTCCAAGCTTGACGCACCTGATCAGCTGCGCATGCTGCCGGTCGAGTCTTTGCAGTCGGTGGTTGATGAGCTGCGGCAATACTTGATCGAGTCGATCGCGCGGGCCGGCGGGCACTTCGGTGCTGGTCTAGGCTGCGTTGAACTGACCGTCGCACTGCATTATGTGTTCGATACACCGGACGACCGTATCGTGTGGGATGTCGGACACCAGGCCTACCCGCACAAGATACTGACCGGACGCCGCGATCAAATCGAATCGATCAAGAAGAAAGACGGTTTGGCACCGTTTCCGAAACGCGGCGAATCGGAGTACGACACATTTGGTGTCGGGCACTCATCGACCTCGATCAGTGCCGCATTGGGCATGGCCGTCGCCTCAGCACTGGACGACAATGAACGACGCTCCGTAGCAGTCATTGGTGACGGTGCCATGACCGCGGGTCTAGCCTACGAAGCGCTGAATCATGGTGGCGATGTGGCCCCCAACGTCCTGGTCGTACTCAATCAGAATCAGATGTCGATCTCACCCAACGTCGGCGCGCTTACGCGCATGCTGGGGCGATTGGTGAGTGGCAACTTTTACACCGGCGTTCGCGAGCAAAGCAAGCGCGTAATGAAGCCAGGCACCAAGCTTTACGACTTCATGGGACGGTGGGAAGAGCACGTCAAAGGCATGGTGATGCCCAGTACGCTGTTCGAGGAACTCGGCTTCAACTACCTGGGCCCCATCGACGGCCACGATCTTCCGCTGATGGTCAAGACACTGCAACAGATCAAACGGCTGGGTGGGCCGAAGTTGCTGCATGTCATCACCGAGAAAGGAAAAGGATACCAACCGGCCGAAAAGGACCCGGTCAAGTATCACGCGGTCAGCCCGTTCGACCCCAAAGTTGGCATGGTACCCAGCGGCAAACCCTCACCGGGCCCCAGCTACACCCAGGTCTTTGGAGATTGGTTGTGCGATCAGGCCAAGATCAACGACAAGCTGGTAGGTATTACGCCAGCCATGCGCGAGGGTTCAGGTCTGGTTAGGTTCGCTGCGGAATTCCCCGATCGCTACTTTGATGTCGGCATCGCGGAGCAACATAGTGTCACTTTCGCAGCCGGCATGGCCTGTGAAGGGTATCACCCGGTCGTAGCCATCTACTCAACGTTTCTGCAGCGAGCTTACGACCAGTTGATCCATGATGTTGCGGTACAAAACCTTCCAGTGATGTTCGCCATTGACCGCGCTGGCGTAGTCGGACCTGACGGCCCAACCCATGCAGGCAGTTTCGATCTGAGTTACCTGCGCTGTGTGCCAAACATGGTGGTCATGGCGCCAGCCGATGAGAACGAATGCCGGGCCATGCTCAATACCGGCATGACCATCAACGGCCCCAGTGCCGTTCGATACCCACGAGGCAGGGGCCCGGGCGTGAGCGTCGAATGTGGCGCGGAAACGGTTGAAATTGGCAAAGCGCAAAAGTTGCGTACCGGTAAGGATGTAGCCATTCTCGCCTTCGGCAGCATGGTCGCCAGAGCCCAGGAAGTAGCGGCTGAGATCGATGCGACGGTTTACAACATGCGCTTCGTGAAACCGTTGGACAGCGAGGCAGTCGCTGCTGCGAGCAAGCGTCACAAACTGATCGTTACCGTCGAAGAAAATGCAACCAGCGGCGGTGCTGGCTCGGCTGTAAACGAATGCCTGGCCAGCCTCGGTCTGGCCTGTCCGGTCCTCAACCTGGGGTTGCCCGACTGCTATCTTGAACATGCCGGGCGGGACGAGTTGCTGGCAGAAGCCGGCCTCGATACACCCAGTATCCTGGCGGCAATCAAACAACGAGCGCCGTGGATCGATTCGGGCTCAGAGCGTTCGGTCGCTGGTCTATGAGAAAAGCAGCGTTGTTGCTATGTTTGGCAGCAATCGCTTTGACCGATGCGGCGTTTGCTGCACAGCCGGTTGATCCTGTCGCGGAAAGCGAGCCTCTCGCCGCCGACCGCGACTTGAGAGAAGACAGGCCAACTGACACGGCGCGCTGCGTCGCCCAGCCCAAAGACGAACATTGGCTGGACAAAGTTCAAGGCGGCGTACATTCCAGCGTCTGCCATTCGGCACGTTGGGTCGACGGTTTCTTTGGCGAGAACGATGGGCCGGAGTATGAAGGCGCCTATGGATTTGTCGCCGCCAGCTTGTTGTACTCAGAGCATGACGAGTTGGAAGCTCGCGGTCGATTTCGAGCCCACATACCCCTACCGAATGCCTCGCAAACCTGGAACGCCGTGGTTGGCCGACTGGCCGAAGACGAATACCTAACCGACCGCGCCGATGCCAACGATCCGTTCCAGTCATTCGTGCGCGACGATGCAGAAAATGATTGGTTGGTCGGCTTGGGTTATCGCCCCCCCAGTCAAGGCAACCCCTGGTCATTTAGTGTCGGCGTCCGCCTAAGCTCGGGTTTAAGCCCCTATGCCAAGGCCAACTACCGATACATCAAACCACTGAGCGATACTCAACTGTTTCGTTGGCACCAGACCATTTTCTGGCGTCACAAAGTGGGCTTTGGCACCACTACAAACCTGACCCACGAGACCTGGTTCAGCGACGCCTTCCTGTTTAGAGCTGCCGGCAGCGGAACCTTTTCTGAGGACACGCAAGGCGTCGATTGGTACACCTCCGGCACGCTTTTTCACAACATTGGCAACGGCAACGCCTTTTCGTACCGGGCCTTTGCCGAAGGGGAGACCAAAGCCCCGGTGGAACTGAGAGATACCGGCTTTCGTGTCACGTATCGCAGACAGACCTTTCGACCCTGGTTCTATGTCGACTATATCGCGGGCTTGTCCTACATAAGGGAAACCCCGAACGCCAAGCGCGATCTATCAGCAGTCATCGGCATCGGCTTTGAGCTGCAGTTTGGTGACGGCACCGTGTTTGGCGACCGTCAACCCGGAATCTAAGTCGTCACAAGTGGCGCACGTGCCACATTGCCTTAGTCTCCGGCGATCATCATGCCTTCGATCAGTACCGACCCACACGCGATGTTGCCTCGGCGGTCAATATCGTCACCGAGACCGCGAATCGAGCGATACATGTCCAGCAGGTTGCCCGCGACGGTGATTTCATGAACCGGCTCAGCCAACTCACCGTTGCGTATACGAAAGCCTGATGCACCGCGCGAGTAGTCGCCAGTGACCATGTTGATGCCCTGCCCCATCACATCTGTGACCAGCAAACCATCCTCAATCCCGGCCACCAGGTCGGCGGCTGGACGAGTAGGGCCAATCAATTGCACATTGTGAACGCCGCCGGCGTTGCCCGTGGTTCTAAGTCCCAGTTTGCGAGCGGAGTAACTCGACAGGACGTACGACACTAATCGCCCATCTGCAACGATGTCACGCTCGCGCGTTGCCACGCCTTCAGCGTCGTAGTTGCACGACCCTATTGCCCTTTGCAGGTGCGGCCGCTCACGTAAACTAAACCCTTGAGGAAGAATCGCGTGGTCCAGTTTGTCCAAAAGAAACGAGGCTTTGCGGTATAGCGCTCCCCCCTTGGCTGCACCGACCAGATGGCCCAGCAAGCCACGTGCTACTTCAGGGGCATAGACTACCGGCAAGCGGGCTGTTTTCAGTTTTCGCGCGCCCAGTCTTCGTGCCGTCTTTTCGGCCGCTGAACGTCCAATGTCTACGCCGCTACGCAGGTCGTCAGCACATCGAGCCACGTCATAGTCATAATCGCGTTGCATTGACGATCCTTCGCCGGCAATCATCATGCAGGTGATGCCATGTCGGGTTCCAGCTTGCCTGCCGACAAAGCCATGGCTGGTCGCATACACAGAGACTCCGGCGTGCGAATTGACCACGGCGCCATCAGAATTGGTGATCTGGGCGTTGTCTCGCGCCGATTGTTCAGTCTCCAATGCCAGTTCAACAGCCTGTTCGGCCTGCAACTGCCAGGGATGCCACAGGTCCAGATCACGATGCTCAGTAGCCAGATCTTCGGCATCAGCCAATCCGCCGCAACTATCCTCCTCAGTAAATTTGGCTATAGCACAGGCCTGTTGCAACGACAGCGAAACCGATTCCGGGTCCAGATCGGCCGTCGTCGCAGAGCCCTTGCGCTGGCCGAAGTAGACGTTGATTGAAACGCCACGGTCATTGCTGAACTCCAGGGTTTCAACGGCACCAAGGCGTACCGTGGTGCTCAGACCTCGATTTGCCGAGCAACTGACCTCCACGGCACTAGCCCCCAGAGCCTTGGCTTGTGCGATAACGCCCTCGGCCACCTCTTGGAGCTGTTGTCCAATCGCTTCGCTTGCTAAACTTTCCACTAGCTAAAATTACCCTGCGTAAATTGTGTCCGAGCTCAACGAACCCGTATCAAGAAGTCAATTGCGCCGCGAGGCGCAGCAAATATTGCGGCTGGCCGCTGACCTGATTGCGATGCCGGAGAGCCGACTGCGTCGTTTGCCATTGCCTGACGACATTCGCGAACTGGTGCGCGAGTCCAGACAAGTAAAACAGCGTGTTGCCGGCAAACGCCAGCGCCAATACCTGGCTAAACACCTGCGACAACTCGATGCGGAGGTGATCGACAACATCATTAACTTTGAGACCCTTCACGACCTGGCGACGCAACGAGCCGATGCCTTTGCCAGCAGTTGGCTGCAGCGATTGCTTGACAACCCTGCCTGCGTCAAAGACCTGTTCGACCAGTGCCCGGAGCTGGACATTGCGCAAGCTCGCAGACTGCTGCGTGCCGCGCTCAAGGAAGAGCAGCCCGATCAGTCGGTTGCGGCCAGAAAACTGCGGTCGTTGTTGACTCAAGCGGTGCCACCGACGGTCAGCTCATCGACCAGCATCGTGGGTTGACCAACGCCGACAGGAACACTTTGCCCGTCTTTGCCACAAACGCCAACGCCATCGTCGAGTGCCAGGTCATTTCCGACCATGCTCACGTGCTTCAGGGCCTCAGGGCCCGAGCCGATCAAAGTTGCCCCTTTAACGGGGGCCGTCACTTTGCCATTTTCAACCAGATAGGCTTCGCTGGCCGAGAAAACAAAACTACCGGACGTAATATCGACCTGGCCACCGCCGAAATTTACCGCGTACAAACCACGTTTGACACTGCGGATAATTTCTTCCGGATCTGATTCACCAGCCAGCATGTAGGTATTGGTCATACGCGGCATTGGCATATGTGCAAACGACTCACGCCGCCCATTTCCGGTACTGACCTCGCCCATCAGACGAGCATTGAGCTTGTCCTGCATGTAACCGCGAAGAATTCCGTTTTCAATCAGCACCGTGTTCTGACAGGGCACACCTTCATCATCGACCGTCAGTGACCCACGCCGTCCATCCAGCGTGCCATCATCAACGACCGTACACAGTGGTGAGGCCACCTGCTGTCCTACACGGCCCGCAAAAGCGGATGTTTTCTTGCGATTGAAGTCACCTTCCAAACCATGCCCGATGGCCTCGTGCAGAAGCACCCCGGGCCAGCCAGGCCCAAGCACCACAGGCATCATGCCAGCAGGTGCGTCGACCGCCTGCAAATTCACTTGGGCCATGCGCACAGCTTCACTGACCAGACGTCTGCCCATGGCCATCAAGCGATCCTTTTCCAGAGCGTAGCGACCACCGGCACCGGCGACACCTTGCTCGCGCTTGCCTCCTTTTTCAACGATCACTGACACATTCAAGCGAACCAGGGGTCGCACGTCACCGGCCAGTGTCCCATCCAACGCCGCAACCAGAATCGATTCGCTATTTGCCGACAGTGAGACAGTAACCTGCTGGACTATTGGGTCGGTCTGCCTGGCCAAGGCATCCAGCTCTCGCAGCAAAGCAACTTTTTCTGTAGAGCTCATCCCAGCTACCGGGTCAACCGCTGCGTAGCGTTCTGGTGCAGCAACCGATTTTAGTGCCACCGGCTGCACCAGTGCCCCTGAGTTGGCGATGGCGCGTGCCGCGCCGGCCGCTTCGGCAAGCGCGTCGAAATGCAGCTCGTCGGTGTAGGCAAGGCCTGCCTTGTCGCCACTGATGGCTCGGGCACCAACGCCTTTTTCGATGTCATGGCTGCCATCTTTGACGATGCCATCCTCTAGCACCCAGCTTTCACTGCGCCTGAACTGAAAGTACAAATCGGCCGCATCAATACCAGGCCCAGCCAATAGCCCTAGCGCTCGCTCAACATCGTGTAACGCCAAGCCACCACTGAGAATCTGCTGTTGCGCCAACTCCAGTGCTGACGAACTGGAAATGACCGATGGGCCGTTGGCTATGTTGTTACTGTTCATAGTGTCTGTCCGATATTTAACCTCACCGCTCAAACTGCGGCGCGGTGCTCACTAAAGAGGCAAGATCAATCTTGAGGCGTCGATTCAGTGACCGTATCCGGCGCTGCGTTCTGTGGCAACAGCACCAACTCCGGCTCATCCCAACTCCCCGTGACCGAATAGTAGATCTCTGACATCCGCGACAATGGATCGGCCATGATGCTTTCGAAAAGAAACATGGCCGCAGCGCCGGTTCCACCACCGGCCAGTGCACCGACCAAGGGTAGTGCGCTGGATACTTTAGGCCGCACAGTCAGGATCATGTCGTAGTCTTGATCAACCAAACCGATGCGACCTTCCATTTCCAGATCGGCTGAGGGCCCTTGCAGAGTAAGGTTCTTGGTGTAGGCGTTGCCGCCCCGCAATTGAAGAGTGGCGTTGATCGAATCGAAACTCAAGCCTGGCGTCACCAAGTCAGAAAAATCGAGCGCCAACCGGCGTGGAATCGCCTGCAAGCTGATCAAGCCGAGCAAGCGACCTGCCCCTGGACTGACCTGTGGGAACTGCCCGGCACCAATTGACAATTCAATGACGCCCTCCAGGGTATCGGAACTAATATCGGTGGGTGCACCGTCCCAGCCCACATCCAGGGCAGCGATAGTCTGGCCCCCCTCGACCTGCCCCTCAATGTCAAACAGGGAAAGAAACGAACCCAGGTCTTCGGTGGTCAAATGAAAGTCAAAATCAGACCGGTCATTGTCGTCGATCACGACCCAATCGCCCGAGCCGGTCAAATGAGCCAATTCAGAGCGCGTCTCCACGGAGTCGAAATGAACGCCATCATCGATCGGGTAAGTCTCCAATCTCAGTTCGCCCAGCGGAAAATCGCCGATCGACGCTTCTGCGGCAAACATGCTTAAAGTCGGCAGCTCCTCGGGGCGCATGCTAAATCCACTGCCATGTTGAGTTTCTTCGCCATTCTCGGGCCAGTGGACGCGGTCAAAATCAGCCACGACCGTCGACAGCGGTTGCATGCTGGCCAACATTCGAATCTGTCCGGATACGTCGTCTGATTCCAGGTTGACCTCAAAGTAAGGCCCATCACGTTGCGCGTCGATGGTGATGTCGGTGAACTGGCTGCCGAGGGTGCGCAACCAACCGACCCGCAAGTCGATTCCAAGCAAGGCGGTCGCCGTATGATTGCGAGCATCTCTCGGCATCAACATCGCCATGTCATCTACCCAGTCGGACCAATCGAGGCGCTCGACGTAGCCATCGATACGAATACCAGGCTCAGTGGGCAGTGGACCGGTATCGCCACCAAACGTCATTTGGCCATGCACGCCGCTATCGCGCATTGCAAAGCGCGCCGCCAAGGTGTCGCCGTACCATAGTTTGATCGGCGCCAGATCCTCCGGGACCGTCATCTCAACCCGCATCGGGCGCGCCTGATCAATCGATTTACCCATCGGTTCGGGCAGGTAGCCCGCGGTGCCCACCAGGTCTGATTCCATTTGTAGCCGGGCCATGGCCTGCTCCGCCGAAAGCTCCAGGTTCATAAACCAGTCAGACTGACCATCGAAACGATCAAGGACCGAATCGAGATCCGGGTAGCCGCGAAACACACTGGTGATGGGCAGCTTGCCGCGAAGAGTCGCCTCAAGCCGATTGTCTTCGTTCAGTACAGACCCACCAATCCGCACGCCCATATCGACTGCATGACCATCGAGCGTCGCGGCGATGCCCTGACCAGTGACGCTATCGGCGTCAAAAGACAAAGCCCCACCCAGCTGCGCCAGTCGAATGCCCCAGTCCTCTACCGAAACGTCCGCACCCTGCAGGTTGGCCACGCCGTCGATCACCATCGCGCCCGATTGTTGCGATCCCAATGGGATATCCAGACGCAAATCGACACCTACCGGCCCTTGAATATCAATGTTCTGCAAATAGTCGCCATACAAGTCGCCCAGCGGGCTGATTCGCAGGAAGTTGATGGCTTCCCTGTCGTTGGCTTGTCCGCGCGCGGTAATGACCAACAAAGGGTCGCGCAGGTCGGCAATCTCGGCTCGCGCTAGCGGCGTTTCAATGCCAGCCACCTCTGCGGTGCCTTCGATGAACATCGATGCACCTTCAAACCTGGCCTCGACGTTGCCGTTAACCATCTCGGGCCAGCCGGGCACATAATCCATTCGAGCGTCGCGAACGTCTGCAGTCACCTCAAATCGGCCCTGTTTGTCCAGAAATGGCCACTGGTCAACTGGGCCGCGCATCAACACACCGCCGGACGCGATGCGCCCACCGTTCAAAGAACGATCCAGCCATGCAATAGCTTCTGGTGGCATGCCTTGCGGCCAGAATCGATGCAGGCGCGCAATGTCGATTTCCCCTAAAGACAGAGTCAGATCGATCGATGGCGCTGCGTCAGGGTCCAACCAGTTGAGTTGACCCTGACCGGCAAGGCCAAAACCCTGACCCCGCAAGGCCTCAATATCGAACTGGACGTGATACGCATCATCCAACTGCCAGTGCAGGGTTGATTGCAATTGCTCGACAAAGACTGGCCCGCGCAGCTTGCCTCGAAAATCAACTGAACCGTCCTGCATCACGACCTCAGCCCAGCCCTCATTTCCAGCGTGCCGAATATCGATCGATGCGCCACTGCCGCCGGGAATACTGCCGCTACCAACCCAGCTCAGATCATTGGCGACAAACCTTAAATGATTCACCGGATCGAGTGGCTCATCGCTGGCCAGGACCAGTTCGAACCGGTCCAGGACACCATGGGGTGAGAGTTGATAGAGTCCACTGCGCAGGCCGGCAGGCAGTTGCCCGCTGGTCATCAAAAGATCGGCGACATCATCAGCACGCAAGCCCTGCAATGACAATTGATCTGGACCCGCCTGTTCATCTGGCAGGTGGACCAGCGTCAGTTCGCCACGCTGCACTCGACCGCGTCGCGTCACCTCAAGTCGCGGCACGCCAAGTCGCCATGCTTCACCCTCTCGATTCCATTGGAAGTCCAGGGCAATCGATTCAGTAGAATAACGTGGCTGTATGACGCGATCGGCAACCTCAAGATCCTCCCCGCGCACGCGCAGCCGGCTAATCTCTGCATCACCATGCATGCGCAACAACTCACCGTCCGCGACCCTTGCCCAGATTCGAAAGTCCATCGCACCATCGATACCCTCGAAACCGAACAGCGGCGGTATCTCGGCCAGGGAGCTCATTGGCAGCGATTGAGTCCCCACATACAGCGAAAAAGGACCCGTCGCAGATCCCGGTTCTGGCGCTCCGGTATCGAGCACCACTTCAATCAGCGCCCCAGGGACTTGAGCAGGTGCCAAGCGCCCTGACAGATGCACGCCCGACCCTCGTCTGGTCAGAGTAACGGTCTCAACGAACAACCCGAGTTTTCGGTCTCGCTTGCGGTCTTCAAGCAGGAAGGTTGAGTCACTAAGGGTCAAGCGACCACCACGCAATAGCCACGGAACCTCACCACTGGATGCCTGCTCATTGGGCCAGGCGACGCCCAGGGCGTCGACCTGCCATTTTTCGTCCGCCGTGCGCAGCAAGGTCAGCTCAACCTCTTTTACACGCAGCTCGAACAACCGCTGCTCGGTGAACATCCAAAGCAGAAGGTTCAGAGACAGCTCTGCCTGTGGCAAGTGCAAGCCTTCGGCCTCCTTGCCACTTAAGTTGATGCCCTCCAACAGGCAAATCGGACCGCCGCCAGCCCAATCGCAACTCAGAGCATCAATGCTCACCTCGCGTTGCGTGGCTTGACTGAGCCAGCTTTCCATTTTTGGCAGGTGGTTGGGTGCCAACGGCAGTAGCAGGCGCAATACTCCCACCAACAATGCAGCCACAATGCAAACGCCAGCGGCAGCTGCCCACATCCAGCGAAATACGAGCGCTGACAAAGTTCGCAAAGGATGCCAACGAGTTCCTACCACGCAGTGCCCTCACACCGCTTGACGACAGCCCAACTGCTCAGGTGTGCGGTCACAGCAGCACCACGTCGTACTGCTCTTGCAGATACTGATCTTCAGATTTGAAGTGAATGTTCTTGCCGATAAATTCTTCAAGTTCGGCCACCGCCGACGATTGTTCGTCAAGAATCTTCTGTACCACCAACGGCGATGCCAGAACCATCAGCCGGTCAGCGTCGAACTGCCGAACTGATCGAAGGATCTCCCTGAAAATCTCAAAACACACCGTGTCTGCGGTCTTTATCGCACCGCGACCGTTGCAGTTGGCACAAGGCTCGCAAAGGATGTGTTCGAGGCTTTCAGTGGTGCGCTTTCGAGTCATCTCGATGAGCCCAAGGCTGGAGATATCCGACATTTTTGTGCGCGCATGATCACGCTCGAGGTTCTTGGCCAGGGTGCGCAACAACTGCCGACGATGCTCTTCATCCGTCATATCAATGAAGTCGAGAATGATGATTCCACCAAGATTGCGCAGTCTGAGCTGGCGCGCAATGGCCTGGGCTGCCTCCAGGTTGGTCTTGTAGATAGTCTCTTCGAGGTTGCGGTGACCGACATAGGCGCCGGTATTGACATCTATGGTGGTCATCGCCTCGGTTTGATCAATGACCAGATGCCCGCCCGACTTCAGAGGGACGTGACGCTTCAATGCGCGCTGAATTTCATCCTCCACTCCATACAGGTCGAAGATCGGGCGTTCGCCGGTATAAAGCTCCAATGTGTCCGCAGCCTGCGGGATGAACTTGGCGACGAACTCTTCAGTCCGTTGGTACCACTCGTGAGAATCGATACGAATTTTTTCAACACCGCTGTGCAGCAAGTCGCGAACCGCACGCAAAGGCAATGCCAGGTCTTCATAGATTTCCTTGACCTTGTCGCGCTCGCTTGCCCGTTGACTTACGACCCGCCAAAGCCGGTGCAGGTAGTCCATATCGCGCCCCAGGTCCTGCGCATCAACCCCCTCCGCGTTGGTCCGCACAATGTAGCCACACTGGTCGCCGTCTGGCTGACTTGAGCGCACCAGGTCTTTCAGGCGTTCCCGCTCTTCTTCGTCCTCAATTCGAGTCGACACACCCAACATGTCGTTATTGGGCAACAACACAAGATAGCGTGACGGCAATGAGATTTGAGTTGTCAGGCGGGCGCCCTTGGTTCCCAATGGATCTTTGATCACCTGAACCACGACCCGCTGTCCCGCTCGCAGCATGTCCGATATCGGCGGCGTGTCCTGCTCTTCTCCAGTTTCATCGGCCAATACGTTGATGTCGTTGGCATGAAGAAATGCGGCTCGTTCAAGCCCAATGTCAACAAACGCAGCCTGCATACCCGGCAGCACTCGACTGACCGTACCAACATAGACATTACCCAGGTAATGCCGGCGTTCTGGACGCTCGATATGCACTTCCTGCAACATGCCGGACTCGACCACAGCAACCCGGGTCTCACGAGGCGTCACATTGATTAGGATCTCTTCGCTCACCAGAACGTCTCCATAGCTACGCCAAAACCTCGCAGCAGTTGTGCAGTATCACTCAATGGCAGGCCCATCACTGCGCTATAGCTGCCATTGATGTTCTCGACGAACGCACCAGCACGACCCTGAATGCCATAACCGCCGGCCTTGTCAAACGGCTCACCGGTTGCCACGTAGGCCGCAATTTCAACCTGCGAAAGTTCGGCAAAACGAACTACTGTGGTGTTCACCCGGTGTTTGAGCACGCCGTCGATACCCACCGCGACTGCGGTGATGACCTCATGGTCTTGACCCGACAGCAGTTCCAGCATGGCGTGAGCTTCAGCTAGCGTACCCGGCTTTCCCAACACCTGCCCCCCTATCACCACCGATGTATCGGCGGCCAACACCAAGCGACCCGCGTGCATATCAATCGCAACACGAGCCTTGTCAATCGCCACGCGCAACACATAATCACGCGCCGACTCATCGCTGCGCCGCGATTCATCGACATCTGAAGGTGAGACCGAAAAAGGCACACCAAGTTGCGTTAATAACTCAGCCCGCCTCGGTGAGGCCGAAGCCAACAGCACTGCCTCTACTTGTTCAGGCACGATGGTAGGGGTGCCCGCTCAATATGGTGAAGGCTCGGTACAACTGCTCGGCCAACACTACTCGAACCAAGGGGTGAGGCAAGGTGAGCGGTCCCAAAGACCATCTCTCAGCACAATTGTTGAGCAACTCTGAATCGATGCCATCAGCCCCACCTACGATCAATGCCACATCGGAACCAAGAAATTGCCAGGCCTGCAGGCGCTCCGACAGTTTTTCAGTGGACCACTGTTTGCCTTTCACGTCCAGAGCCACCCAATGGGCGCCGGCCGGCAAAGCAGCCCTGATCCGCTCAGCCTCCTGGCGACGGATACTGCTGTCGTTTGTATTGCCCTTCCTGGGCACAGGTTCGATTTCCTTCAGTTCCAATGCCAGGTGCGATGGCATTCGTCGCGCGTATTGCTGATACCCATCAACGACCCAAGCGGGCATGCGGCGCCCTACCGCCACCAGCCATATTCGCATGTTTATCCCGGCGCGCGCTCAGCCCCAGGACCGACTGCCCACAACCCCTCGAGATTATAAAAGTCTCGTGTCTTCGGTAGCATCACATGTACCAACACGTCCGTCAGGTCCACCAGCACCCATTCGGCATCGCGTTCGCCTTCAGTTCTGACGGGCCCAAGACCTGCAGCCTTGGCCGCCATTGCCACCCGTTCGGCCAATGTTTTGACGTGCCGCGACGAACTGCCGCTGGCAACGATCATGGTGTCGGTGATAGAGGTTTTGTCGCGAACGTCAAGAACTACGACATCTTGAGCTTTGGATTCATTGAGCGCATCCAAGGCCAGTTGTTGAATGGCTTCGGACGTGAGCTCAGCCGGGTCGGTACCATTCGAACGGGGTGCGGTATTCAAATCTTGTCTGCCTCCTTGGGCATTCGTCGGCTTCAACTGTGGTCCATTCTACTTCGAAAGTACAATCGCTGCGACCGAATGTAGTCCAATACCGCCGCGGGCAACAAAAACCTCGGATCACGTCCAGCATGAATCAGTTGGCGAATCCCCGTCGACGAAATCGGAAGCTGGGTCACTGAGACCATGGCGATGCGTCCGCAGTCGTGATCCGCCAGCTCATTGATCTCGCTGACTTCACGTCGTGCAATCTCAGCCATCAGCACGCCGGGGTAGTCCGGTGGGTGACCAGGACGGGTCATGACTGCGATGTGGGCCAGTTCAAACAGTTCCATCCATGACTTCCATGACGGTAGCCCGGCGAACGCATCCACGCCAAGAATCAAGACCAGCGCCCGATCGGGTGCCTGCGCGCGCAACTCACCCAGCGTATCGACCATGTAGGACGGCCCGGAGCGCAACAGCTCATGATCATCAAAACGAAGCCGATCCTGGCCTTCCAGAGCCAAGCGCAGCATCTGGGCACGATGACGGCTGGACTCGGCGGCATGGCGGTGCGGCGGCTGTGCGCTGGGAATCATTCGCACTTCGCTCAAGGCCAGTTCATCAGCCACTTCCAGCGCGGTTCGCAAATGACCGATATGCACCGGATCAAATGTACCGCCAAATACACCTATGCCTTTCACAACGCCCCCACACTTGCCACCTTTATTTCCAGCGTCTCGGGGTCGACACGCCCAGCCAAAACCAACAGCATGCGCTCTGCAGACTCCCAGACGTCACCGCTTTGGCGGCCCTTCGACATGGCGTCAAGTCGCTGGCAGGACACCAGAAGCTGATCAAGCGAGTGGCGCTTGAATCGGTTCGCTGCCTTGCTCAACATGTCTAGCCGAGCAGGCCAAAGCCGTTGACTGCGGCCATAAGCCTGGATCTGGCCACGCCCAGCACCACACAAATGCCTAAGATGGTGTATCTCTCGATGCAACAGCCAGACCATGCGTTGCGGCGGCTCTCCTTCGGCCTGCAAACCGCGAATCACTCGCAACATGCCGGCAGCATCGCCAGACAGCGCACGGTCGGTCAGCTGGAACAAATCAAATCGCGCACTATCGCCGACGGTTTCCTCAACGTCGGCCAATGTCACCTGCCCGTCACACCAAAGCGCCAGGCGTTCAACCTCCTGTGCTGAAGCCAGCAAATTGCCTTCGAGGCGATAGCACAGCCGATCCAGGGCATCGGGATCAATCCGCAATCCGCGTTGACTCAAGCGCTGTTGCAACCATCTCGGAAACTGGTTGGCGTAAACCGGTTTAACATCGACGACTACGCCGATGGATTCAAACTGGTCAACCCACTTGGTTTTGCGGCGCAGCACCTCGCGCCCTGACATCATCATCAAAACCAGGGTATCGGGCGGAAAATGTTCAAACCAGGCCTTGATGGCGTCACTTCCTGGTTTGCCGACTTCAGTGGCCACGCGCCACTCCAGAAGCTGACGGGTGGCGAACAATGACCCATTCTGACCAATCCCTGCGAGCTTTCCCCAGTCATTCTTCTGGTCTATGAACACGACCTCGCGGTCGCTGTAGCCAGCACTCAGCGCTGCCTTGCGAATCGCATCACCGGCTTCAATTGCCAACAGCGGCTCATCAGCAACCACCAGCCAGGCGCTGGCCAGCTGGCGTTCTACTGCTGAAGGAACATCGCTGCCACTAATACGCACGGAGCTATCGTTTAGCCTTCGGTAACCGTGCTGATGCGTAGCATCATCAGATTGACCATGTCCTGCACCAGTTGCTGGCGCAGGAACTCCAGCTCTTGCTCGACGCCAAGGCCCTGTGACTCGTCGTAGGTCAGGTTTCGAGTCAATCTGAGTGCCTGTTCCGGCACCAACACGCCACCAGCGGCGTCAACTACGTCGAAGGTGACGTGATAGGTCAAATCGAATTCTCGAATTCGAGCCCCGGCGCTGATCGATGCCACATCCTGCTCGATACGGTTTTCGCTGAAGCGCATTTTGGCCGCGTCTGCGCTTGGTCCATCGACCAGGGTAACGCCCTGGCCACGCAAAATATGTCGAACTTCGCGAGCGAGGTCGCCGTATTTTGGCTGAATCTGTAACTCTGTGCGCGCCATCTGAGGCGGCAATTCGGTCTTGCCGCGCAACTTGAAACCACAAGCGGCAAGCAAACAGATCAGCAGTGTTAGCAACAATGCCCGGCCAATGGCTTTCTTCATTTTCGGTTCACACATCATGTCACCACTATATTAACCAGCTTGTCCGGAACCACAATCACCTTGCGAACGGTTTTTCCTTCGAGAAACCTGGCTACATTGTCTTCCTGTCGGGCCGTCGCTTCCAGTGTCTCACGAGACTGACCAGGTTCGCATTCAATTCGAGCCCTCAATTTGCCATTGACCTGCACGACAATAGTGATCTGATCTCTTTGCATCGCGTCAGCGTCGGCCTCGGGCCAGCGTTGATCATGAACGCCTTGTGCGGACAACATCGGCCACAGCGGTTCGATGATGTGTGGCGTAATCGGCGCCAACATGACCAAAACAGCCTTCCACCCTTCAGCTGCTACAGCACGTCCCTGTTCGCTATTGTCATCGAACTTCGACAAGGCATTGACCAACTCCATGATCTTGGCTATCGCAGTGTTGAAGGTGTGGCGACGCGCAAAGTCGTCTGTGACCTTGGCAATCGCATTGTGGGTCTCAGAGCGCAGTGCTCGCTGCTGGGCATTCAATGCGGCCGCGTCAATATCACCGGCGATGCCGTCCTGCGCAAACTCATTGACCAGCTTCCACAAACGCTTGAGAAAGCGAGATGCGCCCTCTACGCCCGCTTCAGACCATTCCAGAGACTGCTCTGGTGGTGCGGCAAACATGGCGAACAGGCGAACGGTGTCGGCACCGTATTGCTCAATCAGGCCTTTTGGATCGACGGTATTGCCCTTGGATTTGGACATTTTGTAACCGTCTTTCAACACCATGCCCTGTGTCAGCAAATTGGTGAACGGCTCATCACTGTTGACCAGGCCTTCATCGCGCAACAGCTTGTGATAGAAGCGAGCGTACAGCAGGTGCAAAATGGCGTGTTCGACGCCGCCGATGTACTGGTCAACCGGTGTCCAGAAGTCGGCTCTTTCATCCAGCATGGCATCATCACTGCCCGGACAGGCATAGCGCGCGTAGTACCAACTGGACTCCATGAAGGTATCAAAGGTATCAGTCTCGCGACGAGCATCGGAACCACATTGCGGACATTTGCACTGGATAAACTCATCCATCGTGTGCAACGGCGAACCAACACCGGTGAACTCAACGTTCTCTGGCAACACGACCGGCAAGTCCTGTTCCGGAACCGCCACATCGCCACAGTCCGGACAGTTGATAATCGGAATCGGGCAGCCCCAGTACCGTTGTCGAGAAACACCCCAGTCGCGCAAGCGCCAATTCACCTGACGACGACCACGACCCGTCTTTTCAAAATGGTCCGCCATGCGTTCGAACACTTGCTCGGAACTCAGGCCATCATAATCGTCAGAGTTGATGGCAACGCCGTGCTCACAGAAGGCCTCGGCCTGTACATCCACCTGTTGACCGTCGGTTGGCGCGATCACCTGCACAATCGGCAGGCCGTATTTGCGAGCAAACTCACCATCGCGTACATCGTGCCCAGGCACAGCCATTATCGCGCCGGTGCCATAACTCATCAGCACAAAGTTGGCGACCCAGATCGGTACCGGCTTGCCAGTCATTGGATGAATCGCGTTGATCCCCAATGACATGCCCTTCTTTTCCATGGTCTCCATCGCCGCTTCGGCCGCTTGCACGGTCTTGCATTCCTGCAGAAACGTTGCGAGCTCAGGGTTGGATGCCGCGGCTTCTTCCGCCAATGGGTGTTCAGCAGCGACCGCCATATAAGTCGCCCCGTACAGGGTGTCAGGCCTCGTCGTGAACACGGTCAGGGGTGCACGGTCACCCTCAACGTCGAAACTCAACTCCAGCCCTTCAGACCGGCCAATCCAGTTGCGCTGCATGGTGCGAACCGAATCGGGCCAGCCGTCCATACTGTCCAGGCCGTCCAGCAATTCCTGAGCATAATCGGTGATCTTCAAGAACCACTGCGGGATTTCACGTCGCTCAACCAGCGCACCCGAGCGCCAGCCACGCCCTTCGACCACCTGCTCATTGGCCAAAACCGTCTGGTCTACCGGATCCCAGTTGACCACCGCATTTCGCCGGTAGGCCAGGCCTTTTTTGAACAGGCGGGTGAACATCCACTGTTCCCAGCGGTAATATTCTGGCTTGCAAGTGATGACCTGCCGGCTCCAGTCGTAGCCGAAACCCAACTGTTTCAACTGGGCGACCATGTCGTCAATATTGGCGTAGGTCCATTGCGCTGGCGGCACCTTGTTCTTGATTGCGGCATTCTCTGCCGGCAATCCGAACGCATCAAACCCCATCGGCTGCAAAACATTGCGGCCGTTCAAGCGCTGAAACCGACTTAGGACGTCACCGATGGTGTAGTTGCGCACATGGCCCATATGCAGGGCGCCCGACGGATAGGGGAACATGCACAAGCAATAATACTTGTCACCTGGTGCATCTTCTCGCGCGGCAAAGCGCTGGTCCTTCTCCCATTGCTGCTGGGCACGCGGTTCAAAAATCTCTGGCTGATAATCGTTCATCTTCGAGTCAGTCGGTCAGTGCAAAACGAAAGGCCGCATATGGTACGTGATTTGGCCTCGAATTGATGCAGTTCAGTCATTACCGCAAGCGATAAATGAAGGCTCGATGCCTTGGTCGGGAGCCCTAGATGAGAATCGACCAGAGCTTGCCTAGCCTGCATTATTCATGAAGGTTCGCTGGCAGGGGTGAAGCGGAGCCAGAACGAGGGACTTAACGTCCCTCGATCCCGCTGAACGACTTGCCACGGAAGGCAAGGCTGGGATTCTTTCGAAGTGCAAACGTTTCGCCATGGATGGCTGCACCAAAGGGTGCCCAGGCAAGGTTGATCGCTCAAGATGCAACGCCAGATCCGTCCTGGCAGTGAAAAGGCCACGGTGGCCATTTCCGGTATGCTCATAGTGGTTCTCAAGCATTTGTTTTTAATGAAGTATCTGGCGATGGGTGGCCGCCTTCATGAATAATGCAGGCTAGCGTTCAGTCCGCCTTAACGAAACTAACGGCGAAAGTAACCGGTACAGCACTGCTGATTGAGCTTAGGCCCGCCACCTCGCGCAACGCTTCAACACCTCGGTCGAGGCCCAGAAGCGTGGTACTCAGCAGCACTGGCTGGATACTAATGGCCTCGAACTGCCCGTCCTCGTAACGACTTACCTTTGCTGTCGCCACAGCACTGGCCGTCTGCAGACCCAGGGTCAGCGTCACTGGCACCTGGTAGATCGCGCTTTGGCCCACTTCAAGGTCCATGGCCTCAGGTAGCTGGACTTCAACCAGGGCAACCGGATGGTCTTGAGTATCAAATAGCATGCTGCGCATGCGCTCATCGCGGATCTCGATCCCGGTGTCGACGCTATCGAGCGCAACTTCCACTCGCACGCTGCCAGCGCCATTGAGCGAGCCACTGAGCTGACGAAATTGATGAACCTCGGCAACATTCTGCGCCTTGATTGAAACGAAACTCAATGACGACTGCTCCGGGTCCAGGACCCACTGAGCATTGGCGCAGCCTATGTTGAGCAGCAGAATTACCGCCAGGTTGCGGCGGGCAAACCTTAAAACGCGCATGAACCTGTCCTTCGAGTCAAAACAAAGGGTATCTTAACCGACATGAGCAAACTTGAACGCCTGTATCGCCTGCACCAGATCCTGTCGAGTCGCCGCACACCGATCTCCAGGCATGAGTTGATTGAACGACTGGAGTGCTCCCAGCCGACAGTCTATCGACTGATCAACGAACTGCGTGACCACCTCGGCGCACCGCTTGAGCAGGATGAGGCCCACGATTTCTACTACGACAGAACTCTCGGCCCGTTTGAGTTACCGGGCATATGGGTTAGCAACGAGGAGATCGATGCGCTGCTGTCCGCTCGATCACTGTTGTCAGGCGTGCAACCGGGTTTGCTCGAAACCGAGCTCGACGGATTGCGCGAGCGAATCAGCAATCTGTTGGATGCTCGAGGTATCGACGAACGAACCCTGGCCGATCGAATCCGCATCCTGGGGCATGGCAGGCCGGTCCCTCCGGAGCACTTCAGAGCGGTGCTTGACGCCTTGGTCAAACGCCACCGCCTGTCAATCCAATATCACGCTCGCGGCTCCAATGAGATCACCGGGCGTCAAGTGTCGCCGCAACGATTGATTCGCTATCAGGACAACTGGTACCTCGATGGCTGGTGCCATTTGAGACAGGGCTTGCGCAGCTTCGCTGTGGAGCGAATAAGCAGCCTTGAGGTCAGCGACGACGAATGTCGGGAGTTGTCGGCAGCAGAGCTCGACCAGCATTACGCGTCGGCTTACGGTATTTTTTCTGGACCGGCGGATCAGCGTGCCACCTTGATCTTCAGCGCCGAGCGCGCACGGTGGGTCGCCGATGAACACTGGCATACCGACCAATCAGCAACATGGCTGCCAGACGGGCGGTATCAATTGGACATCCCTTTCCATCACAGTGAAGAACTGATGATGGAGATCATGAAACATGGCGACCACGTCGAAGTAGTTTCTCCAGAAACTTTGCGACAGCAAGTAGCCAGCAAGTTAAACGCCGCAGCCGCACGTTATCGCGACTGATCGAAATCAATTCCGCGCACAATTGGCTGGCGTTCACGCCACGTTTACCCGCACGTCGGCTACAATCAGGGTCCAGATTATCGAGTGAGGCACGCAAACATGCTGCAAAAGAAATTAAGCCGACGCCAGTTTATCGGAACCGTGGCAGGCGCCACCGTTGTGGCCACCTTGCCCATTCACGTGCAAGGTCAGGACCTGCCACAAATTGCTCTTGACGATCCAAGCGCGGTCGCGCTGGGTTACGTGCATGACACCGAAAAAGTCGACGCCGGAAAGTACCCAAACCATGCGGTCGACCAAAAATGCTCAAACTGTCAGCTCATCCAAGGCGCCGACGGTGACGAGTGGAGACCATGCCCCATTTTCCCAGGCAAAGCAGTCGCCGCCGACGGCTGGTGCAGCGCTTGGGTCAAACGTGCATAAATGCAAAGTGACTAAATGTCACTTTGCGCACGTTTGACGACTCGCCAAGGATGGCGAGGCCGGGGGTTGTTTAAAGCTGGAGCGTTGCGCCAGGGATGGCGACTATAACCCTACCCATGAAACTCTGTGACCCCAGTCACTCGGTCGCGCTGAACGCCCGCACATGGAGGTGCGGGCTGGGCTTTCATTCGAAGCTCGAACGTTTCGCCATGGAGGGCGAATGCAATCATTGCCATGAAACGCCGTGACTAAACGTCACTTTGCGCACGTTTGACGAGTCGCCAAGGGTGAGCCGGCCAGTAAAGCGAGTGCCTTAACGGCACTCGATTCCGGCGAACGCCGGTACAGGACGTACCGGCTGGGTGCGGTCCAGGGACGGTTGTTGCCATCATCTTTCCCTATTCGTTGTGCCTCAGCCACCAATCGACCGTATCGGGGTGCTTTTGGTGAAAAGCTAAGTGAAGTTTCCATCCTCGTCGCAGCTGATATTTGCAGGTATAGACTAGCCCGCGACATTGAAACGTGACGCTGAGGATGGTGCGTTGATGAGAAGGCGAGACGACCGATCTTCGTTAGGCCCCCCCAGCCCGCACCTCCATGTGCGGTCGTTCGCGGGGACCGAGTGCCGTTAAGGCACTCGATCTACTGGCCCGCTCACCCATCCATGGCGAGACGATCGACCTCAGTTAGGAACCCCCAGCCCGCACCTCCATGTGCGGTCGTTCGCGGGGATCGAGTGCCGTTAAGGCACTCGCTCTACTGGCCCGCTCACCCATCCATGGCGAGACGATCGACCTTAGTTAGGAACCCTCAGCCCGCACATCCATGTGCGGTCGTTCGCAGGGAATCGAGTGCCATTCAAGGCACTCGATCTACTGGCCCGCTCACCCAGATTGCACCCCTCATCCGTCTGCGCCTCCGGCGCAGCCACCTTCTCCCGCGCCGCTCGCGAGCTCGCTGGGAGAAGGAAATTGCCCGTGCGTTCGTAGCAAGGTGGCACCGATTGTCCAGTGACCGAGCAGATGGAAGCTGTGGAGTGTTTCCCGTCGGCCCTCTTCAATCTGCCTCAAAGCGACGCGCTGTAGGCGCAATCGGATGAGGGGTGCGTAGTCGTTGGCTCCGATCAACTCCCAGGCGTGCCGCCGCATTCCCGTCGTCGCTGCGCCGCAGAAGCCACTGTGCACTTCATATCAATGCACAGCCCGCTCAACCGCAACTCGCGTTTGTTTCTGACTGGCAAAGATATTCGTAGATTGCGCTTTGTAATCGCGCAGAACTGAGTGCAGTGTCCACAGCTCATGTTTCAGGATCTGCTTGCGACGAGGATTGCTGGTGCGGTGCCACTCATCCATTCTTGCTGAAATTCGAGTAGTCAGTCGGCTTAAAAAGGTGTCTTCGATCATGGTGCTTGCCTCAGGTTTCACTAAACTTGAGGCTCATGACACCATAACCCGTTCTCAGATCATGAGAACCGCGAAACTTGGTCTACTGATCGTGCATTTTGGCCCATCGAGAAAACACCGCCAACATGATGCCACCAACGACAACACCACCGACCGCGCCCAGAATTGGTACACCCTCCGACAGTCCAATTGCCAACCCAACAATGGCAATGGCTACTGCGATGAAGAGGCGATTGATACCAATCATCGGATTTCCACTATGCTCTGACATATCTAGACTCCTCGTTTTGGCTCGATCGAGGCGTATTCCTATTCCTTGGCTCGAGCTAATACCATCCACACCCTGACCACAATGTACCAGGCCGCACCACCCACCATCATTGCTGTGGCGATGAAGGGCGCCTCGTTTTGCACATATTGAGTCTGATACCAGTACCAGCCGAACCCCGCAATCGCGATCAATAGCGAAGCGAAGGTATGCATTTGCATGCGATAGGCTCGTTCTCTTTTTAGCCTGGCTGCCACCTTTTCGGCGGGAACACCAGCCGTTCCCTCGCTGGTCGCCGCATGACAATGCGGACAAATCTCATATTTATTGGAAATGCGCTTGTTGCAAGCGGGACATTCAATGATCATATTGCGTCGATATAATTGCCATTGTCCGAATAAACCAAGCATAACAGAGCTGTGTTTGTCGGTCAGTTCAAAACCCATTGCAAAGAGCCAAGGCCCAATACATGTCAACAAGCGTTCGCAAGACCTCCATTATCGCTACGGTAGGCCCGGCATGCTCTGATCCAGATCAACTGACGGCGCTGGTCGAGGCCGGTGTCAACCTGTTTCGCCTGAATTTCTCACACGGTGAACATGAGCACTACCGACAGATCATTGCCGATATTCGCTCGATCTCGGCCGAACGCATGCATCCGGTCGGCATCTTGCAGGACCTGCAAGGCCCCAAAGTTCGCATCGGACGATTTGCTGATGGACCGGTCACCTTAAAGGCCGGGCAGCAGTTCATCATTCGCGCAGAGCGAGGACTGAAGGGGGATGAGCAGCGTGTCAGCACCGGCTTCGACAGGCTTCACGAAGACGTCGAAGCCGGTCAGCACATTCT
>BQJN01000016.1 GCA_021604725.1 Lysobacteraceae bacterium
AACCAATCAGAACTGCCCGTGGCAGGTTGATCTCAACGTGGCTGTCGTCAGCCCTGTATTTGAAGTCCGCCAGTCCCAACAGCAGTCCAAAGCCTATCGTCGCAGTGCCTATGACCCATGGCTCGCGCCAGCCGCCAGCGATCAGATGAACCAAGCCCAGCCCGGCGATGATTGCGGGCAAACTGGCGACAATCAGATAAGCGACAAGGCGCCGATTGTGAAGCGTACCTGGATCGGTGGCAGAGGGCCTAAACACGGAGTGCGCCATCGACCTGAGTTCCACCGCAAAGTGGCTAACTACGGCGATCAACGTGCCCAGATGGGTTGCCACATCAAACGCCAGGCCCTGATCAGGCCACGAAAACAAAACGGGAACCAACACCAAGTGCGCCGAACTCGATACCGGCAAAAACTCGGTCAGCCCTTGCACGCAGGCCAGAGCAATAATATGGGCCAGGTCCATTTGCAGAGATACAGGCTAGGGTTGTTCAGGCGCGGTGGGTTGGTAAGTGACGCGATAGATTACGCCGCCCTGATCATCGGATATCAACATTGAGCCATCAGGGTGGATGAAAATATCTGCCGGGCGACCCCAGTTGTCCTCGCCTTGCAGCCATCCAGTAATGAAGGGCTCATAGCTGACTGCCCTGTTGTCTTGAAGTGTGACCAGGGAAATTCGATATCCTACCTTGCTGCTACGGTTCCAACTCCCATGTTCAGGGATAAAAACCTGATTCCGGTAGCGTTCCGGGAACATCGTACCGGAATAGAAACTCAGGCCTAACGGTGCCACATGCGCACCCAACTCCTGTACCGGTGGCTGAAAATCAGAGCAGTCAATGTTATTGCCGAACTCCGGGTCATTGATCGATGCACCATGGCAGTATGGGTAGCCGAAATGCAGATTGGCTTCACTGACGCGATTAAGCTCATCCGGCGGCACGTCATCGCCCATCATGTCGCGACCATTGTCAGTAAACCAAAGCTCACCGCTAACCGGGTGAAACGCCAAACCCACAGTATTGCGAACACCTTCAGCAACAAGCTCCAATCCCGTTCCATCCAGATTGACACGCTGAATGTTTGCGAATCCAGGCTCATTGCAAATATTACACGGTGCGCCTAGGCCGAAATACAGCTTGCCATCTGGCCCTGCTTCAAGGTATTTCCAGCCATGGTGTCGTTCGGTAGGCAACCCGTCCAACACCACCACCGGTTGCGCGCTGTAGTCCTTCAGCGATGCCTTCAAACCGTCATAACGCAAAATACGATCCAGCGCCGCGACGTACAATGACCCGTCCACCCAAGCCAGGCCTGATGGCAATGCCAGGCCTTCGTCAATCAGAATCACCTCGTCGCCAACGCCATTACCATCACGGTCCGGAATTGCATGCAGCTTGCCCGCGCGCCTCGATCCAACATACAAGGTTCCATCATCGCCAAGTGCCATCGCTCGGGCGTTGTCGACACCGGATGCAAAAACCGAAATCTCAAACCCATCGGGTGCTTTGAGTTGAGATAGCGGCACCGAATCGGCCGCAGCTAAAGCAAGAACAAGTGAACTGAGTGTAGTGATCATCGGGCTGCGCAAACAGGAGTGTATTTCGATTATAGACAACCCTGGACCTCAACACACTGGCCGCAATAGATTACTATGCGCGCCTACATCGAATTCAGGTCTACGCATGAAGCCCCAATCCATTCAACAAATTATCGGTACTGCCAAGCAACAGATTGAGTCAGGGCGGGCCGCAGAGGCGATTAAACTGTTGGCCCAAGCCACGGAACGCGAGCCCCAAAATGCAGCCTTGCGCTATTTCCTTGGTCATGCCTTGTTGCTCAGTGGTCATCCCGACCCTGCGATCGAGCAAGTGAAAATGGCCCAGGACCTGGCACCAGAGAACCCAATCAGCGGGGACTTTCTGGCCAGGGTTTACCGCCAAATGGGCCGATATGAGGAAGAGCGTGACTTGCTGACCGATCACATTGAACGGTTCCCTGAACATGTCGAAGGGTTGCGAGCAATGGTTCGCTTGCTGGAAGAATTCGGTGAAACCGAACAGGCCGTCGCACTGTGCCGACGAGTCTTGGCGGTAAACCCCAGGGAAACCTCATGCATGCTTGCCATGTCGCGCATGCGCGCGTTGTCGACCGACGACCTTGAGTGGATGGAAAAAGCCGCCGCGGCCGACAGCCCTTCGGTTGCTTCTTTTGCCTATATGTCGTGCGGCAACGTTCTACACCAGGACGGCCAGGTCGAAAAAGCGTTTGACTACTTTACCAAAGGGCAGGCCGAACGCCGCAAGCTCAGCAATCTGGGCATAGAACAGCGCATAGAGGGTGTGTTCGACGTCATCAACGCGTTTTCTGAACAAGCGATTGAGCAAAGCCCTTCCGGTTACGGCGGTGAGCGTTCCATTCTGGTGGCGGGCATGCCCAGGTCTGGCACCACGCTGCTGGAGCAGATGCTGGCTTGTTACCCGAATATAGATGCCGGTGGCGAACGTAGCGACGTGGCGCGAAACATCCGTCAAAACCTGCCAGCGTTGA
Source organism: Lysobacteraceae bacterium (assembly GCA_021604725.1). GTDB lineage: Bacteria > Pseudomonadota > Gammaproteobacteria > Xanthomonadales > BQJN01 > BQJN01. Next base: position 2,551 of record BQJN01000016.1, read on the forward strand.
AACCGGCCAATGAGCTGGTTCGACTCATCGCAGCGCAGCAACCAGACACATGGCGAAAAATTGGCCAGAGTATTGAGGCCGATGTCAGCCGGGCCGCCAACGACGAACATCGTCTGGTCGACAAAATGCCCTTCAACTTTTCGATCCTGGGCTTTGCGCTGTTGGCGATGCCTGACGTCGTTGCCGTATGGTCGCGCCGATCCTCAGAAGCAACTTTGTGGTCTTGCTGGCGATCTGCCTTCTCCCTCCCCAATCTCAGCTACACACTGGAGGAGTTGGGCCAGCTGGACGGTTTATGCCGTGGACTGATGACATTCTGGATGAAACGTTTTCCGGACAGGATCACCGTTGTTGACTACGAACAACTGGTGACTGAGCCCGAGGACACGATGACGCCCCTGTTGGCCCGCATGGGTCTGCCATTCGATCCCGCCTGTCTTGATTTTCATCAGCGGGTTGAGCATGTCCAAACTACATCGCTGCATCAGGTAAGACAGCCCCTTTACAAGAGTTCGCTGGACATACCCGACGCCATTCGTCAGCGCCTGACACCGGCCTTGGAGGCCAGTGCCGAAGTGCAGAAAAAACTGGCCGCAGCCTACTAGGTAGAGGGCGTCCACGATTAGCCATCCATGGCCAACGTGGACACGAATTTTCAGAATTGAGTGCGGTTATGAAAGCTCTTAATTTTCAACAAGTTAAAAAATGGCTGGCACGTCCGTGTGCCAGGGCGAGCGCGTCAAAACACCCAACCTTGGACGCGCTCTAGGTAGCAGAGCTTCCCTAAGGCTCGATCACCAGCGCCGGGTCGCCCAACAGCGTAAATCCGAGTAGCACATCGGTCTGACCTGGGTGCGTGCTGCCCAAACTATCGAGCGCCATCATTACGGCATCACCCACGGTGGTGCCCGGAATCGTTAGCAATGGCATCAAGCGATTTCCGAGCAACTGGTTGCTCTCAACCTGGCTAAGTCCAGTCGACCCCATGACCGCGGCTGCACCGTGATCACCTTCATTCAAGAACCGCAAGGCAATGGTGTTCTGATATGGATCTACGAAGTAGCTGTTCCAGCAACTGAACTGGGCAACCACCGTTGGCCGGCCCTCATTCTGCAGGCTGCTAACATCATTGAGCCCCATTAGCACATCCGGGAAGTTCCACACTGAAGCCGCTGCGTGACCGGTGTACCCAGTGAACGCCAACCCTTGATTGATGCGATTGATAATGGTTTGTCGAGCTGCAGCTGAAGGCAACTGGTCAAGATATGCCCGATCGACGATCCAGTGGTCCGGCAACGCGTCAATCAGGGCATCGCTTTGCGTATCAAATGCCACGCCTTCAGAGAACGGGCCAGCGGCAAACAAAGCTTCGCTTTGATACGCCTTGCCAGCATAGTCAATGGTCTTGCCAATCATTGCCTGCAATTCTGCGTGGGTTCTCGCCGGAAGTCGCCCAATGGCAAGGTCAGGACGCAGGTCTCCGTCAACATCAGCGTAGGATTGGTCACTAGGCGTGAACGCCAGCACCTGTGACGTTGGTCTATACAACGTCGGCACCAGACTGATGCTGCCAAGCCCAAGGTTGTTGTGATAATCGTAACTATCACCACCAACCAGCAGGACGTACTGAGTCCCATGAGTTGCATACATGTCGCGAATGTACTGCTGTATCGCCGTCGCATCGACAACACCACCACTGTAACGACGATAGACCGCGGCCACGTCAGTGACCTTCACAGCCAGGCCATTGAGTTGATGATAGTCAACCAACGGTGCCAGATTGTCGATGAAGTGGGAATGACTGATCATCAGATACTGCGCCGGACCGGCCATCAGGTCGTCATCTGCCTCAATCGCCCGCAGCGTGGGCGACTGCACTGAAGAAGCTGTTTGCACCAGGTAGCGAGTACCCTCGCCCAGCGCCGGCAGTTTGACTGCAAAACCGGAACCGCCATTGTTGACAGTAGTCCCTTGTAGCCTTACAGGTGTCGGCGTTAGGGCGTATGCCACGACGCTGTCAGTTGAGTAACCGTCAATCTGCACACCGATACCTGGGAACGGCTCGCTCGATTCGAAACCGGTCTTTCCAATGATGTCCGGATCTGGGCCGGCTCGATCGCTATGGACCACAGAGTCGAAACGATCACTGTCGGCGAACAGCTGCCTTTGCCACTGCATGGTAATGGCCTCAATGTTCACTACATCTACAGCCAGCCCGTGCTCGCCGGTAATCGTAAGGTCAACGCTATGCATCCCGGCAGCTGCTGTAACTGGAATCGTGCGGTTGATGGCAGCCAAACCATCGCCGGAAATCTCCGCCACCTCGACGCCGTTGAAGTCGGCCCGCAGGTGATGATCCGGATTCGCTGCCTGCTGGGTCACGCCCCACAACTCGAAGCCGATGCTGGCCTCGCTCCTGGCGATCGGGCGATCAACATCGAAATCTACGCCAAAGGTCTGCGGGGTGTTGTTCACGTACAGCAAGCGCTGCGCGTACCATGGATCGGCTAACGGCGAAGCGAATCCGTATTGCAGATTGGGCGCATAGCGCTGTGTTGCGATGTGATGGGCATCATCAGCCACCGCCTCAACGTAACTATTGTCACGCTCGACACGCACTGCGTTGGCAGAATCCACCTGCAAGCGATAAACATTGGTTTCGCTATACAGCGTCTTAATGCCACGGCCAACAAACTCAATGCTGCTACCCGGCCCAAACAAGCCTTCGGAAGGCTCGACATGGATGGCTACAGCTTGTCCGTTTTCAGTTAATGCCAACTCCGATGCATCAACACCATTGATCACCCAACCGGCATCAGCCAGTTGTTGCCAGTCGACGCGGTAAATGCCATCGGACTCAACCAGTAACTCAACAGCTGCAGCCGCTTGCGCGCCGCGCACCGCATTTGCGTGCTCGGCACGAATGGCCGGCCAGTCAATACTGGCTGCTGGAACAATGCCTCCATACTCACGGGTCAACTCGAACGGGCCATGCCGTTTGTGCTGCCCAGTAATATCAATGTCAGCCAACCACAAGCGATCAACAGAGGCGCTAACAGTCATGCTGTAGCTGGTTGGCGTCACACTGTCCTGGACCGTCGATGGCACCAGCTCACCGAGTGGCAACAGGCGTCCGTCGACCTCACCATAGAGCTGGAAACCAACGTTGGAGGTCTCGCTCATGGTGGTCCACTGCACTTGCAGTCCGTCGCTTGCTTGCCAACTGACAAAGTGACCTAAAGTTACGGGTACTGGTGTTACACCGCCATCGTAATAACCGAAGTCGTTATCAGGCGAATCGGCTGCCACCAGAGTCACAGGCTGGATGCCTCCAGTACCTGTTTGCGTTGTCTGCGCGTAACCGAATACAGCTGTGCCTGTGGTGTTGGCCACGACCAGGAAGTCACCCGGAGGCAGGTTAGTGAAACTATAAGTACCGTTGGCCGGGGTAACTTGCGTACCCAGGAAGGCATCGCTGGAATCGAGCACACCATCGCCATCAAGATCTCGGTACAGCGACAAGGTAACCGTTTCAACGCCGGTTTCACCGTCGAGCGTGCCGTTGTTGTTGGCATCGACGAATGCGGTACCTGAAATCGTCAAGTCAGCCGCCGCGTTGTATCCAAAGTCAGCCGTGAAATCGTTGGGGCTGCCACTGGTCAAGGTAATGTCGTACGGGTCCAGCTGCGAGTAATTATCGACGCCCGGCTGCGCTGGCGTAGGAGCGGTCAAGGTGAACCCATTGGTAACCCCGGCGGCATCCGCAACTGTCACCAGATAATTTCCAGCGACCAATCCAGTGAACTGGTATTCACCGTTGGCATCACTGGTTGCGCTGCGCAGGAAGTTATCGACACCCGGTTCGATCACGCCATCATTGTTACGATCATGCCAAAGGTCGATGGTGACACCCTGCATGCCTGGCTCGCCGACGTCACGGAAGCCATCATTGTCCAGATCGTGCCAGACCTGGCTGCCGATGGTGCCAGTTCCTGCTGATGGCGCAAAGCCGAAATCCAAGTCGGTTTGCGAGCCCCCCGGGGGCAGCACAAACTGCGGAGGCGATGTGGTGGTTTGGTTCAGCCCAACCAACACGCCATTGGCATCGGTAATGGCCACGCTGTAAGTCCCCGCTGGCACACCGGTAAAGGCGTAATCGCCGCCCGCAGCATCCGTCATCATGCTGGCGACGACGTTTCCAGACGAATCCAGAAGACTTACCGTAACGATGCTGATACCCGGTTCACCTGGGTTTTGGTTGGCATTGGCGTTGGAATCGAGGAACACCGTACCTGACACGGTGCCCAGAACAGCGCCCATCGTCGTTTCTTCAAAACCCCAATCCAGATGCAGGTAGTCCGTACCTGCCATCACGTCAACGACCCAGGTCTCGTCCGCATTGGTCGGAGTAGGATCAAAGCCCGCCGGCAAGGTCGCTGGATCAAACTCCAGGTAGTACTCGCCCGGCGCAACGTTCGGCAACAGCCATCGACCAAGGCTGTCGGTGGTGACCGTGGTTGAAAAACCACCGCCGGTTGCAACGATATCAATTTCAACACCGGCAATACCCACCTCACCAGGATCAAGCAGTCCATTGCCGTTGGCATCGGCCCAGACCTGATCACCCAGCAAGCTATTGGCGGCGCTGATATAGCCAAAATTGATATCGAGCCGCGTTTCGTTTTTGCTCAGGGGTACGACGATGCTCGGATCGGTTGGACCCAAGGGCGAAATACTCAGGCCGCTTGGTAGCGTCGGATCATCTACAGCCGTGTAATAGTTGCCTGCAGCCAAATCGTGGAATACATAGTCGCCTGATGCGTCGGTGGTGGTGGTAGCGACTAAAGTGTCGTCACCGCCGCCAATCGCCCCATCGGGCCCAACGTCGTAAAGCTCAACATCAACATTGGCGATGCGGCCCTCCGTAGGCTGGAATGAGCCGTCGTGATCAGCATCAAGCCAAACCGTGCCGCCCAGTGAGGAATCACCGCGCTCACGAACGTAGCCAAAATCGATGTCCGTAATGTCCGAGCTGGCCACGGTGATATCGATGGAGTCGAAGCCGCTGGTGAGCAGGAACCCCGACAGCAGTGATGCGCGATCGGTGACGTCAACCGAGTAGTCGCCGGCCGCAACATCCGGGAAGGTGTAGTCGCCGTTACTGTCAGTAGTGGTGGTTGCAACCACCACGCCATTGTCATCGACTAAAGCCAGAGTGATTCCGGCCAATCGCGGTTCACCAGCTCCATCGTCAACGCCATCGGCATCGAGGTCGTGCCAAACGTTGCCAGACACATCGGGCAGACTGGAATTGATGTATCCGAAGTCGACGCCGGTAACGCCGCCGTTGGGAATGCCCAGCGTTGCATTGATCTGCGTACCAATCACGCCGACCTGCTGATCGGTGGTGGTTGGACTGTAACCACTCAATGACGGCTGAGCGTTGTTAACCGATGCATAGTAATTGCCCGGAGGTAAGCCGGTAAACGCATAGAAGCCCATCGCGTCGGTTACTTGCGTATCGACCTGGGTCTCATAATTGCCATCACCGTCAGTGTCCTGGAACAGGATCACCGTAGTTCCTGGAATCACCGATTCGTTAGGGTCCCGGATTTCATCATTGTCAGCATCACTAAACACCGTACCCGTTATGCTGGATGGTCGACCGTAGCCGTAACTGGTCAGCGACAGGTCACTACCGGCCAAGGTGTGGCTTCGAGTGCCGGCAACGGCAAACGAAGTGGTGCCATTGAGGCCTTGCAAGGTGTCACCGGTATCGGTGACCACCACACTGTAATCGCCGTCGGGCAATCCACTGAACGTGAATTGACCATTGCTATCGGTTTGCGTCGTCGCTACCACATTGCCACTGTTGTCCAGCAACTTGACTGTGGTTCCATTGATTCCAGACTCATTGCCATCGAGAATGCCGTCGCCGTCGAGGTCAAACCAGACCCGATCAGTAATCGAGCGTAACGATGCTATGTCGTAACCGAAATCAGCATCCAGCGAAGATTCCCCAGCGAACAAGGTGACTGGAGCTGAAGTCTCACCGCCGGTGGTGTTGCTATAGCCCGTTAATTCGTTGTTGGTGTCGGTCACCTCAACGGAGTATTGCCCAGGTGCGATATTGGTAAACAGGTATCGACCCATGGCATCGGTCGTTGCGGTGTCGCCGGTCGCCACACCGGTGGCGGCGTTGATCAGCCTTACCGTGACATTGCCAATGCCCGCTTCACCACTGTCCTGGACGCCATTGCCATTGGCATCAGCAAATACGGTGTCACCGATGGCGACGTTATTGGTAGGCCAGTAGCCGAAGTCTTCGTTCTCCTGGTGCTCGCCGGCACTGAGGGTGAACTGTGTACGCGGATTGCTGCTGCCGTCCGCAATCGAAAGACCAGCGGGAATATCTGCACCATCAACACGTGTTCTGTAGTCGCCAGGCGGCAGATAATAGAAAGCGTATTCACCGTTGGCGTCGGTATCGATCGTGGCGTAGGTCGTGTAGCCGCCCATGCCATCAGAAACCTCCAGCGTTACAGTGACCTCACCTATACCTGGCTCGACAACATCCTGGAAGCCATCACCATCGGCATCGACCCACACCAATCCGGTCACCAATGCAGAATGCAAGGGGTCAGAGACTACCGCCAACAGCGGGTTGGGCGCCTCGGCACTGGAGGCCTGCGCTGTATTGATAAGTTGAGCGTTACCTGGTGCCTGCGGATCATTGACGGTCACATCGTAAGTCACCGTCAGTGTTTCACTGGCGTCGAGATCGAAGCCATCGGCAGCCAGAACCAATTGCGTTGGTGTCCCCGCCAGCAGTGGGTTGGAGGCTGCTATTGCGTTGGTCTTGGTTTCCAGGAAAGAGGCGTGAATCTGAATATCATCAAATGACTTGGCACCTACCGCCAGGCCCTCGCCCAGGAATCGGATCTCAGTGGTTGCTGAGATGTAAGCGGTGATGTCGTATGCCTCAGGCTGGTCAGTAAAGTTCGAAACGCCATAATCAAACGTATCCAGGCGCGTCCATGCCGTTCCACTGTTCGGGCGAATCTCCAGATGCACGCTACCAGGCACTCCAGCCTCCAGATCGAAGTAGGAGTGAGTAAATGTCAGGTCTGCAGCGACCGCTGTGCTTAGATCAGCAATCCTTGATAGCGCCATGCCTTGAACAGAGATCGCAGCACCTGAGTAGTCAGCGGTCATAGCTAGACAGTTGCCACCATTGCAATCGGGAGCAAACGGGAACACGCACATGACCTGCCCGGTTCCTGGCGTCGGGCCATCAACGTCGAGACTCAACGGATCGGTTTCCTGCCAATTGTTGGTCCAGTTGCTGGTGCCGTTGTTGTTGGCATACGACACCGCGTCAAATTCGTCCCGCCAGGTTTCGTCCAGGGTTGGGGCACTGGCGACCGTCGTGTTTGCATCGTAGGTGGCATTGGTCGGCAGGAAATCCAGCATCTGCACGCCGGTGGTGGTCGAAGTACCGACGTTGCTCAATTCAATGGTGTAGGTAATGGTGTCACCAGGCGCAACCGGATTGCCCCCAGCCGACGAAGTTTTAGTCAACGTCAGTTCCGGGTCGCCGATGACCAGCAGGTCGGTGTCGGCGACGACTTCTTCCGAGGCTGTCACCTTGACGTGGTTGAAAATCTGGCTGGTAGTGACCGGTACCAGCGGGTCGTTGACCGTTACGTTAAACGTGATGTTGACGGTCTGGCCCGGACCGATGTCGCCCAGGTCGTAGCCGGCATTGACGCCGTCATCGTCTAGCGGGAACGGAGTGGCTCCACCACCGCTGTCGTCAGCAATGCTGCCACCATCGACTTCCGTGGTGTTTTCAACATAGGTCGTATTGGGGTCGAGCGTATCGGCCGTGATCACGCCCTGATTGGACGATACGCCCTTGTTGGTCACGTCAATCGAGTACTTGATGGTATCGCCGGGGTCGATGCCTCCATCACCATTCAGATCATTCACCAAAATACCGACCTTGAGCACGTCAATGTCGGGAAAAGGAATGATGAAGGTACCCATATCCAATGCTGGGTCAGCAGGGCTAGCCGTAGCCGGATCCTGGCCCCATGCAGCAGTGATCAAGGTATTGTCGAGGGTGTAGAGTTTGAGCTGGCTTTGGTCGCCGTCGACAATATCCCGAATCTGCAGCGACTCCAGAGCATTGAACGCGATCTGTTGATCGTAGAGATCGCCGTTCGGGTCCAGCAATGAGCCGGTATTGGGGTCGGAGTCATAGTCGACATACAGTGTCGTATCAGCCACCGCAGTGACCCAGACCGGGCTTGAGTTCTCCGCCGGTGGCGCAGCCGAGTTGACTTGGCCCCAACCCAGTCCAACGACCACGCTGGTGGTCAATTGACCGGACTGAACCAGCGGAAAACCCCAATCCGAGGCTGTGCTATCGAAGTCAATCGCACTCAACGCATAAAAAGTCTCACCACCGGGCGTGAAGAAACGGCCACCGGACCCTTCCGGCATTCGAAAATTGAAATGTCCGCCCGCCGGTACGCTGAAGTTGCCATTGACAATCATTCCGCCCTGCCGCGTCTGATGGTTAACGGTAATGGCCGAACCGTTCGGGTTGTAGGCAATGATGAAAGTGGCTTGGTCGGTATCACTGGGGTCGGGGTCAGACGATCCAGCCGGCGAATAGTACTCGGTAGACCAGTCGCTGCTCGGCACCAGTGAATACCAACGCCCCGCGTACGTAGTACCTCGGTCGCCAGTCAGCAGATAAACCTGAATTGGATTGGTCGCGTTGATGGTCGCGCCAGTCAATATGCCATTACCTGCCGTGGTGATGTCCTGCACCACCATCGACTCACCACGCGCCAGAACCTGCGTGATGTCGGTGCTGCCGTTGCCATCCCGATCGATGGTGACTGTTGTACCGTCCGCGCTGGAGATGATCGATGCCGCAGTATACTGAAACATCTGGTGACTGCTGATATCCTCACCGACCGGCGCTTCAAAACTGGTTCCCCAGGCACCGACCGGAAACACTTCACCGGCACCGCCCAACAGCGAACCTTCCTGCAAGCGATAGCCATGTCTCGACAAAACCACGGTCCCGGTCGAAGCGACATAGTCTCGTGCGTCATAGAACTGGTTGCCCGCCACACGCGGCACCGGAATGTTATTGTCCAGGATGATTAAGTCAGATGCGCCAATACGATCACAACTGACCGTCGCGCAACCCGGAGGAAGTCCCGTGCTGGCGTCGACATCACCCCAAATCTCGGTCGATGCTTGAACCGGGTTGGTTATATCCGCTTCGTAACCGTCTTCCCAATGGTCGTAGGTGACCACCGAATTGTCGGTAGAGAATACCAGGGAGGTGAAACTGCGCACCGTCTCAGACGCGGGTGGATTGTTGGTATTCGGGCTGATTGCATCCGACCAGTCACGAATATGCTGCTCATCGACAGGAATGTAGAACTCGCGTACGGGCAAAATCTGTGCGTTGGCTGATAAGCTTGTCAGCACGATTCCGAGAGCAGTGGTTTGGCGGAATAAACTCTTCATTTCAATACCCCAACAGTGAGGGGCTCTAAAACAGTTGCATCCCTCAGATAGCGCTTCGCAAATACGGGAACCGGCCGCAGTTAAAAACTGCGGCCGGTAGGCCCGGGCCACCCACCCTGTTCAGCCGAAGCCAATCTAGCATGAGATCGTGCGATGGCTGAACTTTAGCGTGTAAAACATTGTTACCGCGAAGAAATAGTGACGCAGTTCTCGGTTCTCAAGGCCGCTTGCCGCGTATTGCTGGCGGGGCCTTCAACCGCGGCGACGGCGGCTCTACAGCGTGAATGACCAGGCTATTGCTAGCTTCAGCAAAATCATTGCTGATACGAACAGTGTAGGTGCCTGGCTTGGCATAGGGCGAATGGCCCAACTGAGCGCGCTGCTGATAGGAAAGTTCGTCATTCGGCTCCTGCTCGGCGTCTGTTGGTTCATGGGCGGTCGCCAACTCGAGATCAACCATCAAATCCCAATCGGTACGGTTGATCCCCTGCATCGCATTGAGCTCCCAACGACGCAAGACCCGCTCATCTTCATCTTGGATCTCAATACTGACGACACTGGATTGGCCTGCGACGAAATGTATTGGAGCCGTGACTGCATCTTCCGGTCGCGCAAACCACCTTGACGGTCGTGAGTACCAGCGCCCCGTGGCCTGCACCTCATCGATATGAAACACCGCCAATGGCTCATCGGAATGTTGCTCAAATTCCTGAATCGGCAACACATCAACAATCCAGATACTGCGCCCGTGCGTCCCGGCCACCAACTCTCGCTCACGCGGATGCACTACCAGGTCATGCACAGGCACATTGGGCAGGCCGCCTTGCAAGGCGTGCCATGAATCACCGCGGTTGGTTGATACGTATACACCTCGATCAGTCCCGACATACAGGACATCAGCATTGACCGGATCTTCAACCACGACATTAACCGGCTCGGCTGGCAGGTTGGCGCTGATATCTTTCCAGCGTTGTCCGAGATTGTCTGTGACATACACATAGGCGGTAATGTCATCGTCGCGATAACCGTTGAGAGCAACATAGGCGCGATCGCGCTGGTGCGCCGAGGCCACAACACGACTGACCCAGCGATCACCCGGCAGCCTGGAAGCCACATTATTCCACTGTGCGCCGCCGCTATCGGTTACCCAAACTTCGCCGTCATCGCTGCCAGCCCAAATCAAGCCGAATGACAATGGCGACTCGGCAAGGCTGGTCAGCGTAGCGAACGGCACATCGCCGCGTTGCCTGGAGCGAGTCAGGTCTTTGCTTATCGCAGCCCATGTGTCACCGCGGTCCATGGATCGATACAACTTGTTGGCACCGAAATAGACGATATCCTGATTATGAGAGGACAACTTTACCGGCGTATTCCAGTTGTAGCGCAGCGCTGGCTCACCGATGTTGTCGCGAGGGCGTACTTCATTGCGACCATCGGCACCGATGCGCGCATACCAACCAAACTGATAGCCGGTAAAAACCGTGTCATCCCTGGAGTCGATATTGACGTGCATGCCATCGCCGCCATTGATGCGCTGAAAGCTGGGACCGTCCTGCCAACGGTTGCGACTCGACCCCTTCAAGGTGCCATTGTCCTGCAACCCACCGTAGACGTTGTAGGGCTCAGCCATATCGACCGCCACCGAATAGAACTGACCGACCGGCTGCGAGTCCACGGTGATCCACGACTGTCCACCATCGAAACTCATGTCCAAACCACCATCGTTGCCCAACAGCAGTCGGTCAGGGTGGTCAGGATCGATCCACATTGCCTGATGATCGACGTGTACAGAACGTTGATTGATGCCCTCGAATGTCTTGCCGCCATCGGCCGTGGTTATGATTGGCACACCCAACAGGTAGACGCGATCCGGATCGACTGGGGACACCCGGCATTGGCCAAAGTAGTAGCCGTAGCTATACACCACCTGCTGGATTGGATCGTCGTGCGTCTTTTGCCAGGAATCGCCACCATCGTCGCTGCGGTACAACTCCAGACTCTTGATATCCGTGTTGAACAAATTGGCATTGGCATCGGAGATTTCTTCCAGCAACTGCGCCATGCTCAACTCATCATTCTCCAGCATGGCAATCAGCGCATCAGCATCGATGTCAGTCTGCAGATCATTGTTTTGGATGAATGACTCGATCTGGTCCTTGCTATGCGCCAGGAATTGATCGCGCGTCATGTCTCGCACGCGCTTCGGTGTGAGCGGGTCATCGCCAAGATCCCATTGCGACTCCGGCAATGGTTCCTGGTTATCAATGCAGGCGTACAGGGTTTGTGGTGACGAGGCCGACACAGTCAGCCCGATGCGCCCAACGTGTTCGCCGACAGGCAGGCCGCCGGCGAGGCGCGAAAAGGTTCGGCCGCCATCCCGCGAACGCCATACCCCACTGCCTTCTCCGCCCTCAACAAAATTCCAGGGTCGGCGCGAGCGCTCCCAGGTCGAGGCATACACAACACTGGGGTTGCCGGGCTCGAATGCCATATCGATGACACCCGTCCATCGGCCGCCCTTGAGTACCTCAGTCCAGCTCTCACCGCCATCCTCGCTTAGGTAGACGCCACGCTCGCCACCTGGGGTATAGAGTTTGCCGGCGGCACCGACCACAATGCGACTGGAGTCGGTGGGGTCGACCAATATTTTGCCGATCCGGTCGCTATCACCCAAGCCCATATAGCGGACAGTCTGCCCACCATCAATACTCAAATACACGCCCATGCCGCCATAGGATGATCGGCTTGAGTTGTTCTCGCCGGTACCAATCCACAGCCGCGTCGGATCATTCGGATCGAGTGCGATATCACCGATAATCATGCTCGGCCACTGGTCTGACAAGGGCTCGAAGGTGACACCGTTATTGGTCGTTTTCCAGACGCCGCCGGAGGCATAGGCGACGTAGAAAGAGTATGGCTGGCCCGGCACCACCTCGATATCAACCAGGCGTCCGCCTTGCACAACAGGGCCGACATCACGCCACTTAAGCGCTGCAAATGGACTGCTATGCTGCAGTGACTGGTGATGCTCCCAGGCCTCGAGCTTGTCTTTAAAATCGGCAGCCCCATTCGCTCTTGGGCGCGCATCTATGTTCGCCGACAATGTCGCGATCGCCAGTAGCAAGAAAATGTTTCGCATCATTTTGATTCCCTGTTTGTTGTATTGCGCGTGGCAGGTGTTGTTTGCCGGTTATGTCCGCGCTGCCCGCAAAGCCCTGGTGCAGGCGATCTTGCCCGCGGCCACCAGGTGATCCAATTGTTCGAATGCCGCCCAATGCGTCGCACCCACTTCCGGGCCTACAACAAGATCGGCGGCAGCGGCCTGCACGTGTGCCAAATTCGATTGTGACAGACGCTCAGCTCGAACCATTAGCGCGAAGATATTCAGCTCTCCAAGGGGGTTGAGTTGGCCATGGTTGATGTCGCTGGCAATGGTGTAATCGCACTCGGTCAGGGCATGAACCGGCACGGGTGCCAGCACGGCGCCGTCAGCGATCAGGCGAGCACCATCTGCACGCAACTCAAACACCCCTGGAATGGCCGCACTGTCACATACCGCTTCGACCAAATCGCCGCTGCAGGTATCCAGCAAGTCACCGCCGTGCAGATCGACCGCACTGACCGTCAATGGCAACGCCAAATCCTCAAATCGGTTGACCGGAAGCAAAAACTCGACAGCATCCACCAACCTTTGCCGCGGCAACAGGTAGCTCTTGAGTAGAAACAAGTTGACCGCGACATGGCGCTTGAATTTTCCTGTGAGGCTGAGTTCACCGGTGGTCGGTACCAGTTGATCAAACGCCAGCTGTCGATACGGCTCAGATTCCAAGAACTCGCGCATACGCGCCTCAACCCAATCCGGATCGGGACGCGCTGCATACATGGCCGCGACAATCGCACCGGCACTGGTTCCCGCCAGGCGATGAACCGCTATACCTCGCTCGTGCAACACCTGCAGCACCCCAATATGAGCCAGCCCTCGTGCGCCGCCGCCGGCCAAAGCAACACCTAGATGGCGCGGTTTGCGGCGACGCAAGCGACGCAACCACGCAGGCAACCACAATCTCGGTTTGCGGCGAACAGCCAGGGTTTGATTCAAAATATGACCGCGGGCATGAATTTTTCCATGTGGTGGACTATATCCGATCCACGTATTGCCGGCCCAGTACCCTTGCCCGACCACGCTGATTCTGCGACCATTCGCCGCTTGACCTCCGCCATTGGATGCCTACCCGCCATGTTGATCTTCGAACAGTCGCAACCCGGCCGCTATGCAGCTGCACAATCGCCAGCAGCCAACGATACTGATGCCCTGATACCGGCCGAGTTCCGGCGCCAGGAGTCAGCCGATTTGCCGGAAGTTTCAGAGATGCAGGTTGTGCGTCATTACACGCGGCTGAGCCAAAAGAACTTTTCCATCGATACCCAGTTCTATCCGCTGGGATCGTGCACCATGAAATACAACCCACGGGCTTGCAACACACTGGCCAAGCTGGACGGCTTCCTGGCCCGCCACCCCTACGCCCCTGAGTCGCTGAGTCAGGGCTACCTCAAGGCCATGCATCATTTGCAGGAGATTCTGGCCGAAGTCACCGGCATGAAAGGCATCTCGTTGACGCCGATGGCTGGTGCCCAGGGTGAGTTCTGTGGCGTAGCGATGATACGGGCCTATCATGATGAGCGCGGCGACACGGCGCGGACCGAAATCATCGTTCCAGATGCTGCCCATGGCACCAACCCGGCAACCGCAGTTATGTGTGGTTACAAGGTGCACGAGATACCGACCATGGCGGACGGTGATGTCGACTTTGAAGCATTGAAGAAGGCAGTTGGACCACAAACAGCGGGCATCATGCTGACCAACCCGTCAACGTTGGGCGTGTTCGAACGACGCATCAAGGAAATAGCGGACTTGATCCACGAGGCAGGGGGCCTGCTGTACTACGATGGCGCCAACCTCAATGCAATTCTCGGCAAGGTCCGCCCAGGCGATATGGGCTTTGATGCGATTCATATGAACCTGCACAAGACATTCTCGACGCCCCATGGTGGCGGCGGCCCAGGCTCCGGCGCGGTGGGCGTCAGCAAGCGACTATTGCCTTACTTGCCGATTCCGATTGTTGGCAAGGACGACAATGGTTACCGCTGGTTGCGAGAGGATGAATGCCCGAAATCGATTGGCAGGCTGTCTACCTTCGCAGGCAATGCCGGCGTGCTTATCCGAGCCTATATCTATGCGTTGATGTTGGGCCGAGATGGCATGCACCGGGTTTCTGAATTCGCCACACTAAATGCCAACTACCTGATGGCCCGCCTTGAAGCGGCTGGCTTCAGATTGGCATTTCCTGGCCGTCGCGCCAGCCACGAATTCATCGTCACGCTGAAGCGAGAGGCCAAGGAGCATGGTTTGACCGCAACTGATCTTGCGAAGAACCTGCTGGATGCCGACCAGCACGCACCGACTGTGTACTTTCCGTTACTGGTCCCAGAGTGCCTGCTGATCGAACCTACTGAAACTGAAGCGAAAGAAACATTGGACCGATTTGTCGAATCCATGATCGAGATTCGCGACCGTGCAGTGAGTGACCCGGAATCGATCAAGGCCGCACCGCTGACCCAACCGGTGCGCCGACTCGACGACGTCAAAGCCGCCCGCCAATTGGATTTAATTTGGCAGCCTGACGGAGCGCAATAGCAAACTGGCTTGTTGGCGTCTGCTGACACGCCCTTGGCACCGCAAGACTAACTCATTTTCGCGTCAGGAGAGACAATGAACGGGTCATAGGCACTCTCCTTGACACGACACTCCCAGGTGAAAGCGAGCCCGGCCGATACCGGGCTCGCTTTTTTTGGCTACTGGTCGTCCGACTCTACGTGCTTCTTGATGATCACGATGTGTTTTTCAGTGCCACCATCACCGTCGACCATGACATCGACATCAACGTCTGCATCCCCACCCAGGCATTCGATCAGAACGTCCTCATCGTCGGCATCCATGGTGTGAACGTCGATATCACAATCGTCAATCTCGATGATTTGCTCACCACTGCCATCGTCGATCAGCACCTTCTTGCGAATCATTACGCCTTCACCGTGCGTCACGTCGCCGTCATCGCTAATGAAAACAAACTCATTGCTGTCACCGTGCGCATGCACCTTTTCGCCATCGCCGACCACCATCATGCGGCGCTTGTGCACCTGACCGTCACCATGTTCCTTGTGAACGAACACATCATGATCCCCACCCTCACCGTCTTTCTCGATCCAAACGCGCTTGCCATGATGCTTTGGCACCGGCACATCGATGACCTTGCCATCAATTTCCAAAGCGAAGCCACCCTCGGTTCGACTGACGAATATCTCCTTGCCTGATTCGGTGACAAAGAAGTCGCCGCCGCCGACCTCCAGGTTTTCAATATTGACCGTCTCGGCAACACCGTCGTCGGTCTTCACCTTGAGCTTGATCTTTTCATGCACCTCAGTGTTGGCGGTGGTAATGGACGCGGACACAGCCAACGCAAGCACACCAGCGACACCAAGAATGGGATCTACAATTTTTCGAATGGACATGGTTCTATCAGACTCCTGCAGTTTTAAGAACATCTGAGTCGTCGCTGATGGCGGCGATCCCAGTATCAGCACCTTCCATGCAGGGACCGTGCCAACCTGAAGGCAACGGCAGTCACTGTTGGAAACAGCCTCAAACATGCCTTGAGCATCAAACCATGTTCCCCATATGGGGAATCGCATGCCTATATGCGCTACCCAGATTTTCCCTAACCGCCGAGGCGTCAGTCCTTGTCTGCCCGCTGAATGCCGTTTTGGTGTAGCTCAACAGCCTCGACGACGCCCTCATCGTTCCGCACAAAATGCAGCTGCGCATCGACCGCCTTGTAGAAAAACTTGTCGTCACCGTAGGCAAAGACGGGCATTGGCGACTGCTTGCTCAACTGCGCGAAGAGCTGGCCTTCACGCGCGGTAATCGTGATCGTGACAAACCAGTTCAGATCATAGTCACCGACATACTCATCAAGGGTTGTTGGGTCGATATCAACCGCAACAAAACGGTCCAATGCAAACTCATCGCCAACCCGCTTCGCCAGCATGTCTCGCCCACCTTGATGCAGGGTCACCGAAAGGACCTCGCCGTCGTCGCGCTGAAAACTTAAGCTTGCCTCAACGGCGCGATAGTCGAAGTGATCCTGCTCGTCAGCGGGGAAAACCGGGAATTTGCTTTGCCCGCTAAGCTGAGCATACAACTGCCCGCGCTTCTCGGTCACTTGGATCACCAGGCCTTGCTCGCCCATTTGATAGGTTCCAACAAGGTCACGCAGATCAGTTGCCGCCGGCCTGATCGGCTCGTTTTCATCGACGAAAAAGCGAAACCCGGCACGGGTCACAGCATCGTGAGCCGCCGATGCCGAAAGCACGATCACTGCCCTCTGACCCTCGACATCGATACCAACAAAACTCGAATAGCCGCCTGTTGCACCGTTGTGCCATAGAACAGATAGATCACCATCCGGACTATGCCTGAGAAGCCAGCCCAAACCCATCTCCGGATTGCCATGGGGCCGCTGCATTAGGTCAATCGCTGGCGCCAGTGCACTATCGCTTGGCTCCAGCTGGGCCTGAACGAACCTGGCCATATCGCGAGCTGTCGACCGAATGGCTCCGGCTCCGGCCAGCACGTTAAATTGCCAGTTCGGCATCCGCGCCCCTTCCCAATAGCCAGGGACAAGACGTCCTGCCTGAGCAGGCGACAGATCAAGTACTGTATCGCTCATCCCAAGCGGTTGCGTCAGTAGCTGTTCGAGGGCAGCTGAATAGTCAACCGTCATGGACTGAGCCACTGCCGTGCCGACCAGACCCATACCCAGGTTGGAATAGGCCATCTGTTTGGAGCCCAATTCGTCGAAGTCCTCGAAAAACTCCAGCAAGGCATCAAGGTCATAATCGGCAAATGGATCCAAGGCGTCTGCTGGATCGAAATTGTCGGGCATTCTTGGCAGGCCGGAGCGATGTGTCAGCAACTCGACCAGTGAAATTGCCGCTACTTCTTCCTGATCGAAGTCTGCTTCCGGAAATACCTGGCCCAGGGTTGTATCCAGCGACAGGTTCCCGCGCTGTTGCAGTTCCAATGCCATTAATGCTGTGAATACCTTGCTCACAGACCCGATCTCATAAATGCTGAGATCGCTTGGTGGCTGCGATGCGCCAGGGATCATGCCGAGATTGTGAAACTCGAGCTGCTTGCCATTCAAGAAAGCAACGCTCGCTGCACCGACATCTCCACTTTCCACCAGACTCGTCATGTCCGCCAACGTGTGCAGTTCGGTGCTTAATCCCACTTGTGACGAACAAAGCAACGCCGCCGCCAGTACTCGCTTGATCATCGATGCCCCATAGATTTTCAGATTCGTCTCCGAATGTTAACCGCCTATCGCCACTGGACCCAATCACGCAGACTCATAGACTTCGCTAAAAAAACCGGAGCAATCACGAAATGGAATATTTATTTCATTTTCGTAGCAACAAAATGATTTCAAGGCATGTGTTGACATTTGTTTGTAATTTTTATTACAATTGCTCGCAACAGTAATCTTGAGACTCCAAGCAGCAATGAACAACGTCCTGTCCGCCATGATCATTCGGGTCCTCCGCCCCCTGGTGCGGATCCTGTTAAAGCAGGACGTTTCGTTTCGCCAATTCGCGGAACTGGCTCGGTGGGTCTACGTTGACGTTGCGCAAGAGTTTGGTATCGATGGCAAGCCGCCCACCAAGTCACGCATCTCCGTTATCACCGGCCTTAGCCGGGTAGAAGTGGCTCGACTGCAGGAAAGCTCGCCCGAACAAGACACCATTGTCAATCAACACTGGCACCGTGCCGGCCGCGTCCTTAGTGCCTGGGCAAATGAGCCCGAGTACCAGGACCGCTACGGTCAGCCGCGCGTTATTCCGATAGAAGGTGACACCCTGTCATTCGAGCACCTGGTTGCCCAGCACAGTGGCGGAACGACGGTCAAATCTGTACTAGATGAAGTCCTTCGCGTTGCAGCGGTTGAACGCTTGGACGACGGCCAGCTGCGACTGCTACGGCCATTCTATCTGACTGAAACCAGCAGCGGTGACGAGCAGAACTTGCACGTGCTTGGGCTGTCTACAGAATCCCTGATCAACACGATTGGCCACAACATTGAGCCAGATCAGGATGAACCATTTTTTCAAAGGTTGGTATTGGACGATGGCTTCGACCCATCTGTATTGCCAACCTTGCGCGCGCAGCTTCGGCGGCGCGGACAAACACTGGCCAATGAAGTTGATGGCTTCCTGGCTGGCATTAAAACAGTTGCAGCAGAAAAAGCTGACAACGTTAGGGGTTCGGCCCGTGTAGGCATGGGCATTTACTACTTTGAATCGCCGGTGGATCAGCCGGACCAACCCGAATAGTCCCGAGGAAACATTATGAAACTCTATTCAAAAACAACAGCCATGGTGCTCGCAATGTCGGTTGCGTCTGGTGCCATAGGTCAACAAGTCATCATGAACGATGACCGCATCTTCGACATCGACGAGGACACCGTAATCACCCGCAACGGCGAGGTGATTACCCCGACCCTTATGGTGCAGGTCGGAACCGGTTATGTCGCTGAAGTACAAGTGGGAACCGGAACGCCGGACATGACGCGTGGAACGCTTGATGCGATCCAGTTTGATGATCGCCTGGCCGGCCCAATCACGTCGCTAGATCCTTTGATGGTCTTCAATACCGCGGTGATCGTCACCGGTGATACCTTGCTGGTCAACATCCCTGGAGATGATCTGGCAAATCTGATGTTGGGCGATGAACTGCTGATATCTGGTTTGTCGGACGTTGACTCTTCAGTATTGGCGGCTCGTTTGGAACTGGCAGACGAACCGCTGACCACCTGGCGCATTGAGGGTTACGCCGAGAACGCCACTGCCACAACGTTTTCGATCTCGACCCAGCCTATCGATTACTCAGCGGCATTCGTCACCGAATGCACCGGCGATGTCGTGGCAAATGGTGACTTTGCTGAGGTAGAGGCCACCCCGGACCCACTGTTCACTCCGGGGACGACGATCATCGCTACCGAAGTCGATTGTGATCTGGACCGGCTTGACGGTGATGGCAACGCCGTTGTCGAAGGCCTTATCACCAGCTTGATTGATGAAAACAACTTCATCGTCGCAGAACAAATGGTACAAACCAACGCATCAACCAGCTACGTCAACGGAACCGCTGACGATCTGGAGGTCGGTGCTCGCGTTGAGGTCGAAGGTACGCTGGATGACCTGACCGATGTACTGACCGCTGACAAGGTCAAGTTCCGCCACATTGAAGTGCGCTTTGAAGCCCCGATGGGTCCAGGCGACGTGGTACCAGGCGAGTCAGTCACGATAATGCAAAACACCCTGGTCCTGACGGCGCAGACCCGCGATGAAGACGGTATTGGCGCTGGCGGGCTGGCTGAAGAGATTCAGGTGGAAGTCCGAGGCTTCATGGACCTCGATGGCAACCTGTACGCGACTCGTGTTCGAGAACGCGGCGACGCTGACCTGACCGAAACCGAAGCCCGTGGCCCGGCAAGCAACATTGCAGATCCCAACTTCGAGATCCTCGGCATCGCCATCGACAGCAGTTTCTCAGCCTTCCAGGACGCGTTCGGGATGCCGATTACCGCAGAAGAGTTTTTCGCTCTGATCGTCGAAGGCACACCGGTCAGCATTGAAGACGCAACCTATGACCCAGTGAACAACAGCATGGTAGGCGGCGTCATCGCCATCGAAGATGAAATGGACGACACCACCAGCAGCACGCAGGCTGCGACCAAGGGCGGCGTTTCACCTTTCGGTCAAGGCATTGGCACGATTACCGGGATTCAACCGGATGCGATTTTCAGCAGCAGCTTTGAGTAGAACCCCTTCCCCGTGATCGATCATCACGGACTTGCGCGGCCCCCTCGAGGGGCCGCATTTTTTTGGGCCGGGGATTGTCAACCACAGTCTGCCGCGAGCAGTGCCTGCGTCAACGGGTGCGAGGGTGCCGCCAGTACACCTGCTGTTTCGCCCAGCTCCACAACCCTGCCAGCATCCATCACCAACACCCGATCACTAACCTTGGTCACCGAACTGAGGTCATGAGAAATCAAGATCAGTGCCATGCGGTGCTGCACCTGAATCTGCGCTAACAGCCGCAACGCAGCTTGCCGCGTGTCATCATCAAGGGCTGCCACCGGCTCGTCAGCTATCAGGACACGAGGTTCAAGGCAGATCGCTCTGGCAATTGCGATTCGTTGTTGTTGCCCGCCCGATAGCTGATGCGGGTACCGGTCAAAAAGTTCGGTAGACAGGCCTACACGCGCCAGCCACTTTGCCACTTCATCTTTGACCTGGGACCGTGAAACCGTGGTGTGCAGCAGCATGGGCTCCGCGATCAATTTCATCACCGTTTTTGTTGGGCTAAGGGAGAGCGCCGGGTTCTGGAAAACCAACTGCGCCATCCGCGCCCTCTGTCTTCGACTGGGCCGTTCGAGCGCTCCGCCCCACTGAATACGCCCGCCACTTGCCGGATGCAAACCGACCAGAACGCGAGCCAAGGTCGACTTGCCACACCCCGAAGGCCCTACAACAGCCAGCGTTTCACCCGCCGACAACTCGAAGGTGATACCAGCCAAAGCCGCAGAACCTCGGTTTCCCTTACTACTACCGTTGGCGCGGTGCCGTGCCACCACGCCATGGCATCGCAGAACCGGCGAGTTACCATCGCTTGCAGCTGGTTTTCGATATTTCGGGCCGCCGGGCAGCTCGCCTTCCGATACCGCCTGATTGACAGTCAAGCGTCCTGCGTCCATCACCATGGAGCGATCACACCAGCGACCGATCAAGCGCCTGTCATGGCTGATCAGAACGATTGCACTCCCTTGCTGACGAAGCACATCCAGCGCCTGCATTACCGCTTGCTGACTGAGGGTATCCAGGGCTGATGTCGGCTCGTCGGCAATCAACACCGCCGGCGAAATCACCATGGCCATGCAAATCGCTATGCGTTGGCACTGTCCGCCGGATAACTGGAATGGATACCGTTGCAAAAGCGCGTCTGGCAACTGCAAAGAGCTCAATGCAGACTGCACTTGCGACTGCCTGCTACCGCGGGGCAAATGACGCTGCGCCACCTCACGCAGCTGGCTACCGACGGTTCGGACGGGATTGAGCGCCGCTACCGGGTCCTGAAAAATTCCGGCAATGCATCGGCCATCTCGCTGTGCTGCCGGCTGGCCAAGCAATTGTCCGCCATTCAGTTCTATTGACCCGCTCACCGAGGCTTGTTTGCCGTCGTCGATCAAGCCCAAAAGAGCCAATGCCAGCGTCGACTTGCCCGAGCCGGACGGCCCCGACAAACCGACGAACTCACCGGCAGCTACCGAGAAGTCGATAGCATCGAGCAAGCGACGGCCAGAAGCGCCACGGTGTCTGAGCGTGACCGTTAAGTCCCTAACCTCCAGGATTGAATCGCTCATGCCTGCATCGGGCCCGACGCCCTTGAATCTCCGGCGCGCCTGCTTTGGAAAAAGTCGGCCAACGAACCCAATACAAAT
Organism: Lysobacteraceae bacterium; assembly: GCA_021604725.1. Classification (GTDB taxonomy): domain Bacteria; phylum Pseudomonadota; class Gammaproteobacteria; order Xanthomonadales; family BQJN01; genus BQJN01. The sequence goes on from BQJN01000016.1 coordinate 24,726, forward strand.
ACCAGCCCAAACAACGGGATGGAGGCGGCCAGGAAGTTGTTGAAACGCCCGGAAGCCACTTCCTGCGTTGACTCGGCGATCATCACGCCCCAACTCACCGAAGCCTGTGATCCAATGCCGAGGAAACTGAGCACGACCTCAGCCTTTAGCGCCGCAACCATCACTAAAAGGCCCTGTGCCATCAATAAATGCCAGGTATTGGGCAGAATGTGCCGGAGGATGATCAAAACTGGCGACACGCCAATAATTTGCGCCGACTCTACGTAGGGCATGGTTCGAAGCTTTTGGGTCTCGGCTCGAACAAGGCGAGCGACGGGCACCCAAAGGGTCAAAATCATTGCCAAAGCCACTGCAATGAATTGTGCTCCCAGTGCGTATGCGATTGCGGCGGCCAATAAAACGAAGGGAATGGCATCTATCACACCCATCAACCAAAGCAATATCCGATCAGGCCAACGGCCGCGCCAGTAGCCCGCACAAGCGCCAGCCAGGGCACCCGCCATTGTCGCCAGGCCACCAACCATCAATCCGGTTTGCAGCGCCGTGGCCACTGAGGTCAGCGACCGCGCAAAAATGTCTTGGCCAATCAAGTTGGTCCCAAGCCAATAATCAGAGCTGATACCTCCCCATTTCGGGCCGCCCGCGAGGTCGTAGTTTTGTCCCCACAACCCACACCACACACCCACCGCAATGGCCACGTAGGTGCCGAGTATCGACCAGCACAATTGCGCCGCCCAGCGACTCACGTTTGCACCCTTAGCCGGGGATCGACCCAACGATATAGCGCATCAGCGAGATTTTGAACCAGCACCAACGCGACGCCGCTGAAGGTGACGATGGCCAGCAACACAGGCTGGTCACCGTTGGTGATCGCATCAAAAGACACCTTGCCAATGCCCGGGATGCCAAAGTAGGACTCCAGCAACAGGCTGCCACTGACCAGCAACAGGGGAACTGAAAACACGACGCGAGTGATAATCGGAAGCAGACAATTGGGCAGAACGTGGCGAAACAGCACAACCACCGGTCCGGCACCAAACGCGCGGGCGGTCCGTACATAGTCTTGCCCCATTTCCTCGCAAATAACGGCACGATAGATTCGAATGTGATAACCCACCGACACCAGCACCAGGGCCAGTGTCGGCATCGCAATGTGTCTCAAATAATCGATGACCGAATCGGTGCTCCAACCGCGCACGGGGAACCAGCCGCTGTCGCCACTAGACGACAACCACCATTGCAAGGCAATGATAACGACCACGGTACTTGTGCTCATGCTTACCATCGAGGCCATGCTGATCAAACGGTCCGGCCACCGGCCCTGATATTGGGCGGAAAGCATCGACAGCAGCAACGCCAAGGCGTGCCCCAGCACAAACCCGGGAAGCAGCAAGGCCAGGGAGATCATCGACGTGCGAGCCAGCAGACTGCTGACTGCCTCGCCGCTGGACTGCGCATAACCGAGGTCAAGAACGAGCATACGCTTGAGAAAGTCGAGATAGCGTTCTGCGAAATTTTGATCGTAACCGAGTTGCTGGTGAACGCTGGCGATTTGTTCCGGCGTCGGATTCTTGCCCAACAGACTGTAGGTTTGGTCGGGGCCAAAATAGACCAGCAAGGAAAAACTGAGCAACGTGACACCAATCATCAGCGCCACCGCATTGAGTGACTGCTTCAGAAGGTAGTCACGCATGACTGGGCTGAGTCTTTTTAGTCTTCAACAACATCAACGAAGCGCAGATAAAAACCACCCACCATGGCCCGGTCCGGATAAGCGATAGCCCTCCTGTTCCACATCAACACCTGAGTGCGAGACAGCCCTGTAATCGCCGCGCAGTCGTCTATCAGCAATCTATTCATGCTTCGATACAACTCAGTACGCTCAGGTCCAGGCTGCATTACGCTCGCCTTTTCATACCAAAGGTCGTATTGATCGTTCTGGTAGTTGCCATCATTCGAGCCCGGTGTCCGATTCGGACCATAGAAAAGCTGCAGAATGTTTTCGGCATCAGGGTAGTCCAGGCCCCAGCCCTTGTTGATGATGGGCAGTTCGCTGCGCTTCCACGCCCGATTCAGATCACCAAACGTGGCAAATTGCTGGAGGACCACCTTGTCTCTTGGGTATCCGATATCGAGCATGAAACTGCGGAACTGCTCGAAAATATTGCGTTGCGTGATGCTGCCGGGTACGCCGAAGGTTAGAAGCGGCAAGTTCTCAGCTGTCCAGCCGTGTTCGGCCAGCAGGCGTTTTGCGTAGTCGACATCACGTATAACACTGTCTGTGGACAGGTTCGGGTCGAACTCGGCCACATCGGGCGGAATCACTCCTGGAAAAATCTCGCCCAGGTCAAAGTAGAAGCGTTCATTGTGCTGTTGCCAATCGAATCCGGCGATGATGGCGCAACGCAGTGCATGTTGGCGTTCGTTTTGTAACGGATCGGTATGCTGTCCGAATCCCTCGCTATCCATATTGAAAATATTGAACAACACCGCTGGCTCGGTGGCCACCCGCATCCGATAATCGGTTTGCAGTTCCTCCGCCATTTGCGGTGGCGAGGTCTGCGCAAGCGTTAAGTCGAGCACCTCATTCGGCGCCAAAGTAAAATCGACCTCGCCGCGCCTGAACGCCGCCCAGCGAGCTGAAGATTCAGGAACGAAGTGGAACTCCAGCTCATCGACAAATGGTGGGCTGCGGCCAGCAATGGCCTCGATGCCGAGTTCACCATGTACTGCAGGATCAAAGCCCTCTTCTGCCAGGTCTACCGGTACCGAACGAAAGCCCTCGTTGGCTCGCAGCACCGCCTTGCTGGTATCGAATGAGACCAACTCAAACGGCCCGGAACCGACCGGGTTTCGCGAAAACTCTCGGCCAAAATGGTCCACTGCTTCCTTGGGTACCACCGCCGAGAAGGCGTTGGCCAGGGTGTAGGGCAACTGCGGATAAGGGCGCGTCAGGTGTATCCTCAACTGGTGTGAGTCAACCAGCTCCAGCCCACTGACCGATTTTGAGTAGTCGGCTCCGGCGGCGGCCCATTGATCAAGGCCCTGGATACGTCCTTGCCACAACCAAGCACCCTGCGAACGCGTGGCCGGATCGAAGTGCCGCATCATCGAATAGACAACGTCCGCAGCGGTCACTTCTCGTCCCTGCCCATTGTCGAAGGCTGGACTATCGATGAATTTGACGCCCCGACGCAATCGGATCGTATAGCTCAGACCATCAGCAGACACCTCGGGCAATGTGGCGGCGAGGTTGGGCTTGAGAGCATAGGGTCGAGCCAAATATTTGTACATGAACAGCGTGTCATAGACATTGTTCACCACAAATGTCGAATAAATAGTAGCCGCAGCGGCCGGGTCCAGGTCAACCGTGGCCTGATCCATGGCATGTCGATAGACCTTAAGCTGTGGTGTTTGCTCAGGCGCCCTGTCCTCACACCCTAGCAGTACGGTCATCCCAAGCGTTGCAAGCAGCACCCGTCGCAGCAACTGGCCGTCTCGATTAGTTTTTTCCAGCATGTGTAAAGCCTAACGGAAGCATTGAGCAGCGACAATCCAACTTCTGTGCGGCTATCGCTTTATTGCATCGCTTTGCGCCAATAGGGGACCAACTCGTGAATCGATAGGTTGACGTTGCGTTCGCCGGAATTGCAGCCGGCTCGAGCCAAGGCTGATGCAGCGCATGGCAGTAGCCGTGCAGCTACAAATGACCCACGCAAGCCAAATTCTGAAACTCCGTCAGTTGCATCATCGGGATAGGGCCCAACAACGCGTCAAGCAGTGGAGGGCACCGATATCCCGATGCCCTTCGTTTCACGCCTTACTTGGCCGGCAAAATCTTGGTTGTCACTTCACCAAAGCCAATTCGAATGCCGTCTTTGGAGCAGTGGCCTCGCAACGTCACAGTATCGCCATCTGCCAGGAATTTCCGCTGTTCACCATTGCCTAGAGTCAGCGGCTTGGTGCCTTTCCAGGTGATTTCCAACAACGACCCATAGGAGTCTGGGGTCGGACCAGAAATCGTTCCCGAGGCCATCATGTCACCAGCGCGAACGTTGCAGCCGTTCACCGTGTGGTGCGCCAGCTGTTGAGCCATATTCCAGTACATGTAGCGAAAGTTCGATCGACTCACTACCGTATCGTGCTCACCATCAGGATCGATGGATACTTCCAGTTCAATATCGAAATTGCGCTCGCCGTCGAACTGTAAATAGTCGAGCACTGCCGGTTCCTGCTTGGGACCGGCCACCCGAAACGGTTCCAAGGCATCGAGGGTGACAATCCACGGCGACAGCGAAGAAGCGAAGTTCTTCGCCAAAAACGGACCCAGCGGCACGTACTCCCATTTTTGGATATCCCGCGCTGACCAGTCATTGAACAGCGCCAGGCCGAAGATGTAGTCCTCAGCTTCCGCCACCGATATGGAATCACCCAAGGGCTTGCCTGGAAGGGTAACGAAGGCCATTTCAAGCTCGATATCGAGCAGCTTGCAGGGGCCGAACACCGGCGCATCAGCACCGTCTGGCATCATCTGTCCTTTTGGCCTGTGGATCGGCTGCCCAGACAAAATGATGGACGAAGACCGTCCGTGATAACCCACCGGCAAATGCCGCCAGTTGGGCAACAAGGCATTGTTTGGATCCCGAAACATGGTGCCAACGTTGGTGGCATGCTCAATGCTTGAGTAAAAGTCGGTGTAATCACCGATCTCAATCGGTAGACGCATTTTCACTGCAGAACAGTGGTGCAAGGCGCGATCACGTAGGGAAGAATCGTCGCGCAGCACATCGTTGTCAGCACGCAGCAGCTCAGACAAGCGCTTGCGTAGTGCACGAATCGCCGCTTTGCCACCTTGCATCAATGGGTTGAGCACTGGTGCGTGGTATGCGGTACGCTCGATGCCCACTTCGTCTAAAAGGCCCGCTTCAGCCAGCACCGCCAAATCCAGCGCGTGATCACCAATCGCAACTGCCGGTCTCGGCTCAGCACCATCGGGCTCGATAATGCCGAACGGCAGATTCTGGATTGGAAAATCGCTGTCCGCAGGGACTTCAACCCAGCTCACCAGTCGTGAATCGTTGGCTTCAATCATGTCTTTACATTTGGCGTAAAAAAAGGGGAGGCAAAGCCTATCAGGGGGACCGCTTGAGGACAATGATCGCGGCCTGGTCTATTCACGTTCCGAATAGCCCAATAGGATAGACTCGCGAAGTTTGCGACTTGCCGAATCGATACATGAACACAACTCTAATCTGGCCCATGATTGCGATGGTAGCGCTGACCTTTACAGTTTGGATACGAATGTATTACGTGCGAATTGGTGAAATGCGTCGGCGCCGCATTCATCCGCAATCGGTCGATACCAGTCGCAGCAAAGGCGTACTGGAAGACGTGGCGGCCGCCGACAACCTGAAGAACTTGTTCGAAATCCCGGTGTTGTTCTACGTTGCATGCCTTACTGCGATTGTAGCCGGCGCGGTTACACCGTTGATACAAGGCTTGGCCTGGTCATTCGTCGGTCTACGTGTGGCACACAGTCTGATTCATATTAGCTACAACCGAGTCATGCACCGCTTTATCGTCTATGTATTAGGGGCCCTTTGCGCGTTCGCCATGTGGGGCCTTTTGGCGGTGGAAATAGCGCTCTAGCCGGTAGGAGAGCACCATATGGCCCAACTAGAGCGAGTCCACGCTAATCGTGAACGACCTCTAACTAGAGCGCGTCCACAGTTTACGTTTCTGGGCCAGCTCGACCGGTCCACGGATGGGTCGGCATTTTCAAGTTATTGAAAATGAAGAACTTTCATAACCGCGCTTCTGAGAGTTCGTGTCCGCGTTAGCCATGGATGGCTAATCGTGGACGACTTCTAACTGGCCGTCACATCGATCACCGATACAGCTTGACCATCGCTAAGGGTTTCGCCGCCGCGAACAACCACCTGATCCCCCTCGCCAAGTTCGCCACTGACGGCCACGAATTCGCCCGAGCTTTCACCGGTTTGCACCGCAACTCTTTCCGCCGTGCCGTCATCGCGAACGCGGTAAACGTAGGTCCCATCTTGCCGCAGGATTAGGGCATCGCGATTGACCGCCAGGGTGTCTTTGGCTGACCGTAGTGGAACGGCGACGCTGACCAACTGGCCAAGACTCCATACGAAACGGGCCTCAGGCGGCAAATCGATGCGCAACTCCATCGCTTGAGTGCGGCTGTCTACCGGCGGCACGACCGAGCGCACGATGCCAGTGAAGCTCGATTCGAAACCGAACAGGCGAAGCTCATCATTGACACGAACACGACCGGCATGATGCAGCGGCGCCAACACCCTAACCTCGAGTGATTCGGTGTCTGTCATGCGGCCCAGCACGGTTCCCCGCCCTACTGTCTCACCTTCCCGGTGCACTCTCGCGGTCACAACGCCGTCAAAACCGGCCTTGATGCTGGATCGGTTTAGTTGATCCTGTGTTTGCTGAATTCGACTGCGAGCGATAGCCAGGTCACTGGCCGCAATATCTCGATTGGATAGGGTTTGCTCTAGCTGCGTTGCTGCCGTGCTGTTGCGCGTCACCAGGTTGCGTTCACGTTCTACCTGCTTTTCCAGGTAGTCGAGTTGGGAGCTGGCACGCCTGGCTTGCGCCTCCAGTTCCTCAAGTTGCAATTGCAAAGGTCGGGTATCAATGGTGGCTACAACATCGCCAGCTTTGACCGCCGTCCCTGGTTCGGCAACATAGGTTAGCTGCCCGTCGACCGCTGCGGTGATTTGCATGTCATTGCGACTGAACAGCGTTCCGGTGATCGGCACGGTCGGAACAATTTCGGTGCTAATTACGCGATCGACACGTACCGGACTGGGCGGCGGCCCTTCGCCACCGCCGGGTGCCTGTGCTGAGGCAGCAAGAACCGTCAAGAAGCCGCATGCAGCGAGTATTGCTGGTTTGAAAATATTCATTGGCTGACTCCAGCACGGGCCGTGAACTTCTTGCTCAGGCGCTCGCGCAATTGATAAAAGATGTCGCCCTGTTCGCCCATTCGCAGCAGGCTGGGCATCAACACCAAAGTAAATATGGCCGAAAACAGCATGCCGCCGACAATGACCGTGGCCAGGCCGCGGTAAATGTCAGATCCGGTGCCTGGAATCAGCATTAGCGGCAACATACCGAAGATGCTGGTCAAAGTACTCATGTAGACCGGCCGTGCTCGCACTCGAACAGCGGCTTCCACCGCTTTGTTTCGAGGCAGGCCATCTCTTTCACCATCGCGAGTCTGACTAACCAACAGGATTGCGTTATTGACGACCAGGCCAAGCAGGATAATGAAGCCAATCATGGTCAGCATGTCCAATGACTGATAACTGACAAGATTTAACAACCAAAGTGCGGTGATCCCTCCGGCCAATGCCAATGGCATCACCAGCAAAACCAAAGCAGAATCGCGCAGCGACTTGAAAATTGCCGCCATCACCATGAACAGAATCAACACCGCCAACAGGAAATTCTGCAGCATGCTGTTGAGCGCCCCCTCCAACTGCCCCGCGCTACCACGATAGTTGATTGAAGAACCGGCTGGCAATGCAGCGAAAATGGTGGGTCCAACTTCATTGCGCAGCGTTTCCAGCGCCTCCTCAACTGTCACCTCATCAGGCGGATTGACCTGCAGACTGATGGTGCGCTGTCCATCAAACCGTTGCAGCTGGGTCGGGCCGACCGTTCGTTGAATCGTGGCCAGCGAGCCAATGGTCTGCGGTCCAGCCAGCGGTGTGGCGATCGGCATCGCCGACAATTCGTCCGGATTGGTCCATTTGCCGGTTCTCAAAATCATGTTGAATCGGTCGTTGCCATCGAAATATTCGCCGACAAACAAGCCGCCGGTCATCGCTCGAACGGCGTTTGACAGGTCGCGTGGCGTCAAACCCGCCTCGGTGATGCGTCGTCGATCCGGCAGAATTTGCAGCTCGGGTTCCGCCAGAGTCAGCCCCGGAACAGGACGAACCACGGCCCCTGGCAGGACTTCACGAATTTTGCCCAGGCCGACACGCGCTGCATTCATCAAGCCCGCAACATCGGCACCCTGCAGATCCACGGATATGGTTCGCGATCCATTGAAGCCAATGCCAAGCAGGGAGGCGCGACTGGTGAAGGCCTGAGTGTCGGGAATTCCGGCGAGGAAACCACCGCGAAACATCTCCAGCCATTGTTCGGTCTCGGCAGGGTCTTCGGGGTAGAAATAGAGAATGTTGAACGAGCCAAACATCGACAGGTTGTAACCTTTGCCGTAGGGCGCCTTTTCCTTGTCCATGTGCGGCCGCAGCCGCTCGATAATGTCCGCGCCAATTTCGTTCTGGAAAACGTCATTGTTGATGCCCGGCGGCATGTTGAAAAACACGGTCACCGCATCAGCCTCGGCAGATGGCAAAAAATCCGCTTTCGGTTTTAGACCCAGCACCAGGCTAACTGAGATGACGGTCAGACCAACAACCCACGCCAAACGTGCCGTTCCGGTTCGGGTCAGCTTCATGACCAAAGCGGTGATCGCGTCCCACCATTTGGTGAATCGATCCTCAGGTGGCAAGTCCTTGAGCCACAGTCTCGACGCCACCGGAACAATGGTCATGGCCGCAAAGAAGGACGCCAATACGGCAACAGACAGCGTCAATGCCAGGTCAGAAAACATTTGACCTTCAACCCCACCCATAAACAGGATCGGCAGGAAGATGGCCACGGTGGTCAATGTGGACGCAAACAACGCCCCTCGCACCTGATCGGCACCGAGACGCACCGCATCACCCGGTGACTTGCCCTGTTGCTGGTAGCGCACAATGTTCTCCTGAACAATGATCGCTGCATCCAGCACAAGACCCACCGCGAAGGCCAGGCCGGCCAGTGAAATCACATTCAGCGACACGTTGAACACCTGCAGCGCGATAAATGCGACCGCCAACGATACGGGAATGGCACCCGCAATAATCAACGTGGCCCGGCCGGCGCGCAAAAAGAACCAAAGCACGCCGATGGCCAACAGCACGCCGAGACCGAGGTTGTTTTGCACCAGTGCAATGGCGCGGCGGATATAGATGGATGCGTCAAAGCTGAGTTCGACGATCATGCCTTCGGCAGCAGCCGGACCGGCATTGAGCTCAGCAATGGCTTCGTTAACATGGTCCAAAACATCAACCGTGTTGGCATTGTTGTCGCCGGCAACGCCGATATAGAACGCGGGATAGCCGGAACGGATGTTAAACCCGAACGGATCGACTTGCGTCTTGCTGACTGTCGCTACTTCACGCAAGTGAATCGGACGCTCGCCAACCCAGGCCACGATCAAGTCGTCCAGTCGATCTACGGTCTCCTGGCCGATAACGCGAACCGTATACTGGCGCCGCCCGACGTCGGCGAAGCCGCCAGAGCTGTCGCTGGCACCTGCCACCGCCTGTGAGATTTGATTGATGGATACACCGAGGGCTGCGGCTCGCCATGGATCGAAGGTAATTCGAACCTCTTGCGGCCTGAAGCCATTCATGTCGACCCGAACGACACCAGGGATTCTGGCCAGTCGCGGCTCGATGACATCGCGGAACAGGCGCTCATACTTGGGCGAGGCCACATCGGTGTCCGGGTTGTCGCGTGTCGGATAAACCTGGATCGAGGCGACATAGCCGCCGCCGCGACCGCCGCCGGCGTTGACAAAGGGCTCGTTGGCATCGGCCGGTAGCGGCGGGGCTTGATTCAGGTTGTTGATCACGTTGATCAACGCCTGGTCCATATTTTCGTCAACCGCGAAAGTCAGTGTGACACTGCCAAAGCCGCGAGCAATTGTGGAGTTGATCTCCTGCACTCCTCGCGTTCGTCTGAGCACCTCCTCCTGCGGCTCGATGATCTGCGACTCCATTTCGGCTGGTGCCGCCTCACGCCAATTGGTGAAAACCGTGATCTGTGGGCGCTCGAGAACGGGCAGTAGCTGAATCGGCCGGCTGGATATCGACAGAAACCCAAACACCATAATGAGCGCCACGACAGCGGCTACCGCTGCCGGATTCTTTAGACTGATCTGGGTCAGGTTCATTGCTGCTGCCCCCGCAGGCTGCTTCATAGTCCTAAGGTGGCGGAGTGTGGACAGTTCCCAACGATGTCAAATGTGCCGGTTTACACAGCTTGCGGTAAAGCGACGGGAATGCGCGACAAACGGTGAACCATGCCTTGGCTGGCGTAGCAGACAGGGACCGGGGACGCTCTATTGGAGAGCCAATTGCTCCACCTGCAAGTCACCTACCGCATCCACTTCAATCTGATAGTGAGCTGATTGATCGCGGGCAATCAAATGTAGGCGAAACGGGCTCCACTCGCCGGTGCCATCACACCACAGGACCGGGCCGGGCACCTCCGGCGGCACCCACAGATCGCCGTCAAGCTCCAACTCCCATCGAACCGCTTCGGAGGGCTCAAAAAAGGCTTCGAACGGGACCCACTCACCTTCCACAGGTCGCATCGCCGTGAAAGTATCTTCAACGATGGAAACGGCACGAATGTCATTGAGCAACAAGCCCTGCTGACAGATATCAATTATGCGAGCAGAGAAGCGCTCCGCATCGAGCTGTGCGTAACGTGAGCCGTCAGCACTGGACAGAGAAATCACGGCAAAGGTCACCACGATGCCCGAGATGATCACCACCACCAGCACTTCGATCAGCGTAAAGGCTCGCTGAAACCTGCGAGATTGCCAAGGCGCTTCTTGCGTGCGCCTAGCTAGAGGTCGTCCACGATTAGCCATCCATGGCCAACGCGGACACGAACCTTCAGAAGCGCGGTTATGAAAGTTCTTCATTTTCAATGGCTTGAAAATGCCGGTCCATCCGTGGACCGGTCGAGCTGGTCCAGAAACGTTAACTGTGGACGCGCTCTAGCTACCGACATCGACGTGCTCGGCCTGGGACCAATCGTGGCCGCCCATTACCTATTGCTCCAATTGCCGACGTCTGCGGCGTATTCTTCACCGCCGGGCTGACCATCGGCACCGTTGGAATAAACATCAACCTCACCATGCTGCCCAGGATTGAGGTACAGGTAAGGACGACCCCATGGGTCCAAAGGCAATTCCTCAATGTAGCCACCGCGCTTCCAGTTCGGCGCTTCCGGTCGACCCGATGGCTGGTTGACCAACGCCTCCAGACCTTGCTCGGTGCTGGGGTAGGTGTAGTTGTCCAGACGGTACATATTCAACGCGCTGACCAGCACCCGTACATCCTGCTTCGCCTTGACCACCCGCGCCTTGTCCGGCTCGTCCATCAAGCGGGGAACGACGACGGCGGCGAGGATGCCAAGAATGACAACAACGACCAGTACTTCGATCAGGGTAAATCCACGGTGTAGGCTGCGCATGGTTGGTTTTGGCTTGGGTTTGGCTTGGTGGGCAAGCATAATCGAGTCACTCCTGGTGCGTCCATGAATTGCTGTGCAATCGGCAATGACAACTATTCGAGGGATTAGATTTGACCATTCGACAAGACAACAGCCACTGGCGTTCCCGTGATCTGGATGTGGTTTGGCATCCGTGCACACAGATGCAGGACCATGAAACCCTGCCGATGATCCCAATTGAGCGCGGGCGCGGCGTTTGGCTGCACGATTTTGATGGCAACAAATACATCGATGCGGTCAGCTCGTGGTGGGTCAATTTGTTCGGCCATGCCAACCCGTCTATCAATGCCGCCATTAGCAAACAGATGGACACGCTCGAGCATGTCATGCTGGCCGGCTTTTCCCATCAGGCGGTGATTGAACTGTCTGAGCGCCTGGTCGATATCACCCCGCCCGGATTGGACCGCGTGTTCTATGGCGACAACGGCTCGTCGGCGATCGAGATCGCGTTGAAGATGAGCTTTCATTACCACGCCAATTGCGGCCACCCCGAACGCACCCGCTTCATCAACTTGAGCAACAGCTACCACGGCGAAACATTGGGCGCCCTGGCGGTCGGTGACGTGGCCCTGTACAAGGAAACCTATGGTCCGCTGATGATGGAGCCGATCACGGTGGATGCGCCAGATGCCTACGGGCTACCCAGAGAGCAATGGGCAGAGGCGGCACAGAACGGTCTGGCGAAAATGCGTAAGGCGCTTGAAGCGCACGCGCAACATACCTGCGCCGTCATCATTGAACCGCTGGTGCAATGCGCCGGCTCCATGCGTATGTATGACCCCAGCTACCTGACCGGCTTGCGTCAACTTTGCGATGAATTTGGGGTGCATCTGATTGCCGATGAGATCGCCGTTGGCTTTGGTCGCACCGGCACGCTGTTTGCGTGTGAGCAAGGCAACATCACTCCGGATTTCATGTGTTTGTCCAAAGGGCTGACCGGCGGTTACCTGCCGTTGTCGGCAGTGTTGACCAGCAACACGGTGTACCAGGCGTTTTACGACCGCTATGAAACGCTGAAAGGGTTTCTGCATTCGCACAGCTATACCGGTAACGCCCTGGCCTGCCGCGCTGCACTGGCCACTCTCGATCTGTTTGAGCAAAGTGATGTGCTGGGTAACAACCAATCCTTGGCTGAAACCTTGGGCCAGGCCATTGCTCCGCTGGCCGATCATCCGCAGGTCGGCGATGTTCGACAGACCGGCATGATCGCTGCAGTGGAAATGGTGCAGGACAAGCGAACGCATACGCCCTACCCCTGGCAGCAACGCCGTGGCATGACCGTGTTTCAACATGCATTGACACGTGGTGTTTTGCTCAGGCCGCTGGGCAACGTGATCTACTTCATGCCCCCGTATGTCATCACCGAACAGCAGATCCAACACGTCGCCAAAGTCGCCGCAGAAGGCATAGAACTGGCAACGCGGGATTGAACGGAGCCTGACCAGGGCGCGCCCACCCCCCTCAATCTTCAGGGAAGCTGCGTGTCCGCAGCCTGTGGATTCCGGATCAAGTCCGGAATGACGAGGGGTGGGGCGGCTTTCGACGAAGTGGGTGGATCGCCTTGACCAAGAGGTGGATCGCCTTAAGGAGGCTGTCGCGAAAGCCTCGCGCGATACAGGGATGTATCGCCATTTCGGTGGGTTTTAACCCATTGAAATGTAAGGGTTTCGAAAACCACGCTTTTCGGAATCCGTGGTGCTGCTAGTCCAGGACGGACTATTGCAACACCCTCTAAGGAAGAGAGTCAATGTGTCGTTTCAGCACCCACGTCATTCCGGGCCTGGACCCGGAATCCAGAGTCAATGCACAGGGAAGCTGCGGACACGCAGCTTCCCTGAAGTCTATTCTAGACTTTGGTCCAGGCCCGGAATGAGGTGGGCACAAAGGGTCGGATGCGGACGCTGATCCAGCGGTGTGATACCTTGAGCCGCTGTACACGCCGACCTCGACTTGCGGGAGTGACCAAGACAATGCGATGTGTCCTTTTTTGCCTGGCCCTGGCCAGTGTTAGCAGCCAGGCGGCCGAGCCGTTGTGGCCGGGCGTCGACTACGACCCCAGCGTTCCGACCTTTGAACAAGTGCTCGGCTATGCGCCGGGTGAGCGGATCAGTTCCCATGCTGCGGTGATCAAATATTTCGACGCGTTGAAGGCGGCAAGACCGGATCAAGTGACCATCACCCCCTACGCTGAAAGCTGGCAAGGCCGATCGCTGATCTACGTCAGCCTTGTCGGTGTTGGCCAAACCGATCGATTGCAACAGCTGCAACAAGGCATGCAGCAACTGGCCAACCCTGCCAACTTGTCGGCCGCTGAAGCAGACCGCCTGATCGATGCGTTGCCGGCTTCAGCCTGGTTGGCCTATGCCGTGCATGGCAATGAAATCTCTTCTACCGACGCGGCGATGATGACGGCCTATCACTTGCTGGCCGCTCGCAACGATGCGGTGGTTGAGCAGATTCTGGCCAATACGGTGGTCTTTATCGACCCGTTGCAAAACCCGGATGGCCGCGACCGTTTTGTGCACAATTATTACAACACGCTGGGCAGTCAGCCTGATGCCGACCCCTACGCGGCAGAACACGATGAACCCTGGCCGTCGGGACGCGTCAATCACTACCTGTTTGACATGAACCGAGACTGGATTGCGCTCACGCAACCGGAGACGCGCGGTCGCATTGCCGCCTTGCTGAAGTGGCAACCGCTAGTGTTTGTCGACGTCCACGAAATGGGCAGCAACTCAACGTACTATTTCGCACCCGAAGCCGTGCCCTACAATCCGCACCTGGCCAGCGGGCAGCGCGCCAGCTTGCAACTGTTTGGCAAGAACAACGCGCACTGGTTTGATCAGTTCGGTATCGACTACTTCACGCGCGAAGTGTTTGATGCCTTTTACCCGGGCTATGGTGCCAGCTGGCCATCCTACTTTGGCTCGGTGGCGATGACGTACGAGCAGGCGTCAACCGGTGGCCATGTGATTCGTCGGCGCAATGGCACGGACTTGAGCTACCGCACGGCGGTTCGAAACCATTTCGTCAGCTCGATCTCAACCGTGCAGGCCACAGCGGTCAACCGCGAACGCTTGCTCGCTGATTTCCATGCCTACAAACAAAGCGCCATCGACGAAGGCCGCAACGGCGACATTCGCAACTATCTGATCAATGTCGCAAACAACCGCGCCGGTGCCAACAAGCTGGCCGGTTTGCTGGTTGAACAAGGCGTGCGGGTTGAGCGTGCAGAATCGACTTTCAAAGCCTGTGGTGTCGATTACGCTGCGGGCAGTTACAAGATTGACCTGGCCCAGCCGGCGAAGCGGCTAATTCGCACCTTGCTAGATAGCAACGTGCCAATGCCGGAAGACTTTGTCACCGAACAGGAACGCCGTCGCCAAAAGGACTTGCCACATGACATTTACGATGTGACCGCCTGGTCGCTACCGCTGATGTTCAATGTTGAGGTCAACGCTTGCGATCGCACCGGCAATGCCAGTTTCGACCAAGCCGGCAGCGACTGGGCCAGACCAGGCGCGCCCCCGCAAAACCGGGCCAGCGTCGCCTATCTGGTGCCATGGGGTGATCTGAGCGCGGTGAAACTGCTGACCGAGGCGTTTACTCAGGGGCTTAAGGTTAAAAGCAGCAACAAGCCGTTCACCCAGAGCGGTCGGAAGTTCCCGGCCGGCACGCTGATCTTCAAGGTCGACGACAATGCTGAGAACTTGCACCAGACCTTGACCGATTTGAGCAACACTACCGGTGCCGATGTCATCGCCATCTCCGACAGCTGGGTCGAGGACGGGCCTAACTACGGCAGTCAAAATGTGGTCGACTTGTTTGCACCCCGCATTGCCATGGCCTGGGACAGCCCGACCAGCGTCTACGGCGCTGGCAATACGCGCTACGTCATAGAGCAGCAACTGGGCTATCCGGTGTCAGTCATTCGCACAGCGCAGTTGGCGCGCATGGATTTGCGCCGCTACGACGTGGTGATCCTGCCCGAGCAGGGCTTTCGCGGCAGCTATCAGCGCACGCTGGGTGCTGCTGGCGCCGCCAACCTGGCGCAATGGGTTGAAAGCGGTGGCACGCTGATTGGCCTGGGCAGTGCCTTGCGCTACCTGACCGACCCAGACAACGATTTGATGGCCTTGCGTCGTGAAAAGGCGTTTACCGATAAAGACGAAAGCAAAGCCAGTGATGAGGCCACCGTGGCCGGCACCCTGATCGAAAGCGAACAGGAACTGCTTGCGCAGATCGAACCCGAATCGCAGGGTCCGGATACTGTGCCTGGCGTATTGGTGCGCGCCAAAACAGACAGCGATCACTGGCTGACCGCAGGTATCGCTGAAACGCTCAACGTGCTGGTTCGTGGCCCAGACGTCTACGCGCCCTTGCCTCTGGATGAAGGCAGCAACGTTGTGCGCTTCGCCGCCGCCGATGAGCTGGTGGCATCAGGTCACCTGTGGGAAGAAAATCGCAAACAACTGGCCTTCAAGCCGTTCGTCGCGGTGCAAGCCAGTGGGCGTGGTCACTACATTGGCTTTACCCATGACCCCAACTATCGCGCCTACCTCGATGGCCTGAACGTCATCTTTGCCGCGGCACTGTTTAGGGCACCTGCCCACGCCACCGTATTGAGATGAACCGATGAGCAACGCCGATCTACTGGCCGAGTTAAAGATTGATCGCACTGACCAGGCAGCTGATGAAGGCCGCAGTCTGACCTGGCTGTGGGTGGTGATCGTGGTGCTCCTGATGGCGGCGGGGGCATGGTACTTTTTGCGCCCACAAGCAACGGTGGTCACCATCGCTACCGCCCGCACCGCACCCAGTGATGTACAGGCCAGCAGCGTGCTCGATGCCTCCGGGTATGTCACGGCGCGGCGCATCGCAACTGTGTCGTCGAAAGTGACCGGCAAGGTCGCTGAAGTGCTGATCGAAGAAGGCATGGAAGTGACGGAAGGTCAGGTGCTGGCACGGCTGGATGACTCTTCGGAGCGTGCTGACTTCCGCCTGGCCAAGGCGCAACAGGAAGCCGCCAGGGTCCGCCTGAACGAACTGAATGTGCAGCTGGTGGAGGCCGAAAAAGCATTGCGCCGAACCCAGGACCTGCAGTCCAGGCAACTGGCCTCGGCCGCCGACCTGGATGCTGCCGTGTCGCGCGCCGAAACGCTGAAGGCGAGACTGGCCAGCGGCAAGGAAGATGTGGAAGTCGCAAGCCAGGCCGTTGCCGTGCAGCAACGCCGACTCGACGACATGGTGATTCGCGCACCGTTCGAAGGCGTCGTTATCGCCAAGGCGGCACAGCCCGGTGAAATGATTTCGCCCATTTCAGCCGGTTCCGGCTTTACCCGAACCGGGATTGGCACCATCGTCGACATGCAGTCGCTGGAAATCGAGGTTGACGTCAACGAGGCCTACATTCAACGCGTCGAAACCGGTCAACGGGTGACGGCCACTCTGGATGCTTACCCAGACTGGAAGATTGGTGCCAGCGTGATTGCCATCATTCCCACGGCAGACCGCCAAAAGGCCACGGTCCGCGTTCGGATTGGCTTCGACCAGCTAGACCCGCGCATTCTTCCTGATATGGGGGTCAAAGTTGCATTTCACTCCGAACAACCCACATCCAGCGTCGCCGCCGCTGCGACGGCTGTGTTGATACCGGCTGGCGCGCTGCGCCGAGACGGCAGTCAGGACATCGTGTTTGTGGTCCGCGATGCGGTCGCGACCCGGCAGGCGGTGCGAACTGATGGACGTGTTGGCGATCAGCTACGTATCGTTGCGGGGTTAAGGGCCGGCGAATCGGTGATTGTCGATAGCCCTGCCGAGTTGGAAGATGGCATGGCCGTGAAAGTGCCGTAGCCGGGTCGTCCAGCACCCCGAACGTTTCAGCTCGAAGCGACGCGATCACAAGCCGGCCCCGGGCGCCCTTGCATGAACTGTCATACCGGACTCGATCCGGAATCCACAGGCTGCGCCCGCAGCGTCCCTGGTATTGATTCTGGATTCCGGGTGAAGCGGATTTAGAGCGAGTGCCCCAAGGCACTCGATCCCGCTGAACGACTCGACACTGACGTCGAGGCTGGGGTGCCGTCAGAAGAGCAAACGTTTCGCCAGGGATGGCTACGCCACTCGTCTACCCACTTGCGTCAAAGCCCCCCCTCCCGTCATTCCGGACTTGATCCGGAATCCACGAAGCGTAGCTGTCTACAACGTCCGCCTGTTTTCACCGCACATTCACAACATCGCGTTAAACTGGTGGTCGGATCATGCATTTGGAGACTTCGATGTCTAAAATCCTTGCCCTCGCTCTGCTAGCCTTCAGCCTTGCTGCGACGGCGCAACAAGGCCTCACCGGCCAATTGGCGCCTGACTTCACATTACCTGATCAGGATGGTCAGATGCATTCCCTGTCGGACTATCGTGGCAAATGGTTGGTGATGTATTTCTATCCGCGCGATGACACCCCGGGATGCACGGTAGAGGCGCAGGCCTTTCGCGATGCCAAAGATCAGTTTGATCAGAAAAACACGGTCATCCTTGGTGTATCGACGGATGATGTCGAGTCTCACCAGGCCTTCCACAGCAAATACGGGCTGAACTTCGACTTGCTGGCTGATGACGACAACACAGTCACCGAAGCCTATGACGTACTGGGCGGCGTGGCATTGATCCGCTATGCCAAGCGTCAGACCTTCATAATTGACCCGGAAGGCAACGTCGTTAAGCATTTTGAAGACGTCGATCCCAACACCCACGTTGAGCAGGTGATGACGGCGCTGAATGATATTCAATCGATGGCGAACGCCTAGCCTGGAGACACCTGACAGTCGTCACCTCCAAGTCCTGACAGCGAACTCTACGCGGCAAGCCTGCGAATCGGTTACGATTGAGCCCATACTCCATCTTGAGGCAGAGGGGCCGGTATGAGCGAGTCTTTGGTCAGTGTCCGTGACGTCAGCAAACGCTATGTGAAAGGCAAGGAAAGGGTCGAGGTTTTGCATAGCCTCGACCTGGAAGTGCCAGCCGGTGATTTTCTCGCTTTGATGGGCCCCAGCGGCTCGGGCAAGACCACCTTGCTCAATCTGATAGGCGGCCTGGACACGCCCAGCTCCGGCACCATCTCCATCGGCGGTGACCGCATCGACCAGATGTCGTCCGCACAATTGGCTCGCTGGCGCGCTCGCAACGTCGGCTTCATCTTTCAGTTCTACAATCTGTTGCCAGTGCTCACTGCGCAGCGCAATGTAGAGCTGCCGTTGCTGTTGACCAAACTTGGCGCATCGGAACGCAAGCGCCGAGCGCTCACCGCCTTGAAGGTAGTCGGTCTGGAAGATCGAGCAAAGCACTACCCACGAGAGTTGTCGGGCGGCCAGGAACAACGCGTTGCCATTGCCCGCGCCTTCGTCAGCGACCCGACATTGTTGCTGGCCGACGAGCCGACCGGTGACCTTGATCGCGAGACGGCCGATGAAGTGCTCGATCTGTTGCAGATCCTCAACCGTGAACACGGCAAAACCATCATTATGGTGACGCATGACCCACGGGCAGCCGACCATGCCAAGCGCACGGTTCACCTGGACAAGGGCTCACTGGTCGACCAGGCAGCAGCATGAACACGCTTCATCTGGTTCGAAAAAACCTGGGGCGCAAGAAAGTGCGCACCTTGTTCACGGGCTTGTCTATCGTGATTGCTTTCCTGCTGTTCGGTCTGCTTGGCGCCCTGCGAAACTCGTTCACACTTGGCGTTGAACTGGCCGGTGCCGACCGCTTGATTACGGTCCACAAAGTGTCTTTGGTGCAACTGTTACCGATCAGCTATTTGCGCAATATCCAGAGCACCGAAGGGGTCGACAAAGTAGCCCATTTCACCTGGTTTGGCGGCTACTATCAGGATCCCAAGCAGCAGTTCTTTGCTGCCCCCACGGACCCCGAGATGCTGTTTGAGGTCTATTCAGAATGGAAGATTGTAGACGGCAGCCTGGACGCCTGGCAACGGAACCGCACCGGCATGCTGATCGGTCAGTCGATGGCGACAATCAACGGCTGGAAGGTCGGCGACCGTCTACCTATTGGCTCCACCATTTACGCACAAAGTGATGGCAATCGCAGTTGGGAGTTCACCGTCGAGGCGATCTTTTCCGACGGCGCTGATGGTGCCAATGAACAGGCGCTGTACTTCCACTACGATTATTTCGACGAGGCTCGGCAGTTCGGCCAAGGCCAGGTCGGTTGGTATGTCACCAAAGTGGCAGACCCGGACACATCTGAAGAGGTGGCGCGTGCCATCGATATCCAGTTCGCCAATTCAGCCGCTGAGACCAAAACGTCCACTGAGAAAGGCTGGGTGCAAGGCTTTGCTCAGCAGTTCGGCAACATCGGCCTGATCGTCACCAGTATTTTGGGCGCGGTGTTTTTTACCATGCTGCTGGTGGCAGGCAACACCATGGCCCAATCGGTACGCGAACGCACGTCTGAGTTGGCGGTACTCAAAACCTTGGGTTTTTCTGATGCTCGGGTGATGCGCATGGTGTTGTATGAGAGCCTGATGTTGGCGGTGGTCGCTGGCGGGATAGGTTTGTTGTTGTCCGTGGTCATGGCCGGTGGCATGCGCGCCGCCGTGTCACAATTTCTGCCTGGTTTTGCCATCAACAGCGACACTTTGCTCACTGGGGTCGGTCTGATCATCTTGTTGGGGCTGATCACCGGACTGTTGCCGGCGCTGTCGGCGATGCGCCTGAATGTCGTCACCGCCCTGGCGCGGAGGTAAAGCACATGAAACAAGTCATCGCTGTTACAACGCAAAGCCTGCAGGCCATTCCGCAACGTTGGTCAACCTCTATCGTCACTATTGTGGGTGTCGCCGGCGTGGTCGCTGTATTCGTGGCCATGTTGTCTATGGCCACCGGCTTTAAGAAGACCATGGAAAACGGGGTGGATGATGCCAATGTGGTCATCTTGCGAGACGGCTCCAGTTCCGAATTGGACTCGGGGCTGTCCAATGAACAGGTCAACCTGATTGAGCAGGCCCCGGGCCTGGCCAGCAACGGCGAGGGCCCGTTGTCATCGGCCGAGCTGTATGTGGTGGTCGATCTCAAGAAAAAATCCACCGGCACCGACGCCAACGTGCCCATGCGTGGGGTCGGACCGCAGGCCATGGCCGTTCGCGACAACATTGAGATTATCGACGGTCGCATGTTTGAACCTGGCAAGGCGGAGTTAATCGCTGGCCGTGGTGCGGCGTCCCAATTTCAGGGTTTGGCGGTCGGATCGGTGCTGCGTTTTGGCCAGTCCGAATGGACCGTCGTTGGCCACTTTTCAGCCAACGGTGGTGCCGCAGAATCTGAGCTGTGGACAGACGTCAAGGTTCTGCAGCCAGCGTACAGACGCGGCAACAGTTTTCAAAGCGTGTATGCCCGGCTATCCAGCGCCGATGCCTTGACCGAGTTTTCTGATGCACTTAGTACCGATCCGCGTTTAAGCGTTGAGGTGATGCGAGAGCGCGATTACTACACTGGCCAATCGCAAGCCCTGAGCGGCTTCATCACCGGTATCGGCTACACCATTGCGATTTTGATGGCATTGGGGGCAATCTTTGGCACCGTCAACACCATGTACTCAGCAGTCTCTGAGCGCAGCCGTGAAATCGCCACCCTCAAGGCACTGGGCTTCGGTGGGCTATCTATCGTCGTTTCAGTGCTGGTCGAAGCGCTGGTGCTGGCCATCATTGGCGGCGCTTTGGGCGGTGGTCTGGCCTGGCTGATCTTTAACGGCTTTACCGTTTCCACCTTGAATTTTTCTGGCTTCAGTCAGGTCGTTTTTGCCTTTGCAGTCACGCCGGGCTTGTTGATTCAAGGCATCGTCATGGCGGTGACTATTGGTTTGTTGGCCGGCTTTTTCCCGGCGGTTCGGGCCGCCAGCAAACCCGTCAGTGCAGCATTGCGCGACTTGTAAGCTTGAAGGGGCTACCTAGAGGTCGTCCACGATTAGCCATCAGTGGCTAACGCGGACACGAACTTTCAGAAACGCGGTTATGAAAGTTCTTCATTTTCAATGGCTTGAAAATGCCGGTCCATCCGTGGACCGGTCGAGCTGGTCCAGAACCGTAAACTGCGGACGCGCTCGCCCTGGCACACGGAAGTGCCAGCCATTTTCAAGTTATTGAAAATGAAGGGTTTCACTGACCGCGCTCCTTGAAACCCGTGTCCGCGTTAGCCACGGATGGCTAATCGTGGACGACCTCCAGCTAGAGCCGTCCAAACGCGTGGGCACAGTTTACTGGCGAAAATGAGCGTTTCGATGACGGCTTTGACGACGTATCGTGCCGCCTGAGTAGAGTTTCAACAGTCTGCTAACGCGGTAGCGCAAACACTGCCCCGGGCGGAGGCGCAGGCCGGTGCAGCAGGCTTTTCGGTGGCACCAGACGCACATCGTCTGGCAGTGCTGCCAGCAGGGTCGCCAAGGCCTCAAGTGTGCGCTCAGACGGGTGCGCGATACCTAGCGCCGAGCCGTGCAAGCGGGCGACCTCAATCAAGTCGGCAAAGGACTGTTCGATTTGTTCGTACTCAATGGTGTCGAGAAAGACATCTCTGGACCGCACCGGCACACCCAACGCGCGAGCGGTATCGGCGGCAACACTCAAATGTGTGGTGCGACTATCGATAAAGTAGCGATCACCCAATGCCAACATCAGCCAGCGCATGGTGTCGGCCGATTGCGTGACCACTGAGCCTTGATGGTTGTTCAGGCCTTCGGCTTGTGGCAGGCGCTGAAACACTTCTTCGACGAAGGCTTCAATCTGCACACCCTTCATGTCCAGGGTTAGTTGCCGGCCTTCACTGATGTGTGAGCTTTCTGACTGCATCGGCAAGTGAATGAGCACTGGCCGACCTTGAGCCTCGGCCTGTCTGGCCAGCGTTTCAGCGTTGGCGGTATCGGGCAACAAGCTGATCGCCACCGACGTTGGCAAGGTCATGATCTTTTCGCCGGCAGGCAAAGAGCGCCCAACATCATCAATGATGATCGCAATCTCGGCGGCATTTACAGTTGCGTTGCCAGCCAGCACCAAAACCACCAGTGCTGCTACAGAGTTTCGCTTTGGCAAAAGGGCGAAAGCGAGTCGCCTTATTGAATCGATGATTGCTCTACCCACTGTTGTGCGATCTGCAGCGCAGAATCGGTCTCGTCATTGCCCTCGTCTACGGCAATGTCGGGGCTGAGGCCGCCTTCTACAATGGGTTCGCCATTGGGCCGGTAATAGCGAGCAGTCGTCAGCTTGATGGCGCTACCATTTCTGAGCGGCAATACACTCTGCACTGTACCTTTGCCGTAGGTCGGGCTGCCAATCAGCACCGCACGCTCATGATCTCTCAAAGCGGCTGCCAGGATCTCGGACGCAGAGGCGGTGCCACCGTCAACCAGTAGAGCGATAGGAACGTCCGCGGCCACACGATTGGCGCTGGCGTGGTAATCGACCGAAGACTCCTGCAAGCGGCCACGCGTGCTGACGATTACGCCATCAGCAAGAAACAGGTCAGAAACGCCAATGGCGGCGCTCAACAAGCCACCGGGGTTGTTTCGAAGGTCAATAATGATGCCGTTCGGTGGTGACGTTCGCATTGCCTCAACAATGACATCCTCCATTTCATCAGCACTGTCTGCCTGAAACTGCGACAATCGAATATACAGCTGATCGTCGATTCGGTTGGATGACACACTATCGACCTCGATCGTCTCTCGGACCATGGCAAAATCCATTTCGTTGTCACCACGACGAATTCGCAGTGTCACCAGATCACCGGTTTCGCCACGGAGCAACGCCAATGCCGCACCTAGGTCAGCTGCTGGCAAATCGCGGCCATCCACGGCGACTATTACGTCGCCTGGTTGTATACCCACCCGCGCCGCAGGCGATCGATCAATTGGCGCGACAATATGCAGCTCTCCTTCCTGCATTTGCACCTCAATGCCCAGGCCGCTGTATTCGCCATCGGTCGTATTGCTGAATCTTTGAAAGGCATCGGCGCTAAGCCAGGCACTGTGCGGGTCGAGGTCGATTAGCATGCCTCGCATCGAGGCTTCGAACAGCTTGCGAGTAGTCACATCCTCAACGTACTCACTTTGCACGTAGGAAATGACGTCCGTATATGCGCGCAAGTCATCCAGCGACAACCCGCCGCCGATGGGCTGATCCACGTCCTTGGCCGAGACCACAGCCAGCGGAAGACAAAGAATTAATCCGAATATTCGTTGCATAGCACCCTACCTCGCCGACGCCCCTACTGAAGGCATCCTAGCAGTCCACCTGGCTCCTTCAAGGATTGCAGCCACCTGGAGACAACTTGTTGCGAAGCTTGCAGCGCTTTCAAGCCGCCTCTGGTATCAATCCCCGCCCCAACTTCATCAGCGCCAGTAACTGATGATTCCATAGCGCCATATTACCCCGTTGGGTGTCAATTTTTTGTTGCCAGATCGGCAATCGCGGCACGGTCAATGGCCGTAAACGGCTGACTTGCCGTCTTGCACAGCCCGCAAGGCTCAGCACATCAGTCGGAGCGAAGGTAGCAGTACCCGTTCAATCCTGACTCCAGTAGCCGGTGAATAGTCTGCTCGAGATCTTCTGGAAGGTCAGCAGCAGCGACTCGACGGCTCAGGCTGGCGTGCAACTCGCGGGCATCGAACCCGACCATCTCCAGCAGCTCGGCATTGGTGTTGCCTCGGGTGATGCGCTCTATATCGATCCCTTGCGAACCGGCGACTACATTGCATGCATCGGTGTCCCCAAACAAATTGTGAATGTCTCCCAAGGTTTCCTGATAGGCACCGACCAGGAAAGCGCCCAACAGATAACCCGATGCCGCTTCGGTGGTGTGTACCGCAAGCGTATCCTCGAGCGACTCACTGTCAACGTAGAGGTTGATGCGACCGTCAGAATCACAGGTCAGATCCTCAATCACAGCGCGCAACTGAGGCCGTTCATTGAGCCTCGCCAAGGGCATCACCGGAAAAACCTGGTCGATGCCCCAAACATCAGGCATCGATTGAAACACAGAGAAGTTACCGAAATACTTGGCGGCGAGTTTGCCATCAATCTCGTCAATCAGGGCACGGTGCGCTCGGCGGTTGACATCAAGACGCCCTCGTATTTGGCCGAGGATATGAAAGTAGGCGTCTTCGATTGCGGCGCGCTGTGGCAAACTGATCTGATCGAGCCGAAAGCGGTCGTGCGCATCTTGCAGTTCATGCAGTGCCTCATGATAGGCCTCACGCGGATCAATGTTCGGCAAGCGTCGTATCAGGTCAAACAGATTTTCGCCATCGGCAGGATCAAGCTGTTGTTCCGTCTTTATCGTCGGGTGCTCAACACCGGTGATGTCGAATACCAGCACGGCATGATGGGCCACCATGGCTCGGCCCGCTTCGGTGATCAAATTCGGAACCGGACAATCCGCTTCCTGGCAGCGTTCTACCGTCAGGTTGACAACATTGTGGGCATACTCTGCGAGCGAGTAGTTCATCGAGCACGCGCCGCGAGAGCGGCTTCCTTCATAGTCGACGGCCAGACCGCCGCCGACGTCGAGCGTATCGAGCGGCGCACCCAGGGCACGCAATTGCGTGTAATACTGAAGCCCCTCGCCCAGACCGTTTCGAATGTCGCGGATATTGGAAAGCTGCGACCCCATGTGAAAGTGCAGCAGTTGCAAATGCTTCAGTTGGTCTTCAGCTTTAAGCTGGTTGACCACGTCCATGACCTGTCCCGCCGATAAGCCAAACTTTGCTCGCTCACCGCCAGTGTTTTGCCAATTGCCGGTGCCAATCGAAGCCAGCCGCACACGTACGCCAAGGCGTGGTTCAACACCCAGTTTGGAAGCAATGCGGCGCACACGCTGCAACTCATCAGGTTTCTCGATCACAATGGTAGTGTCGATGCCAAGTCGCCGAGCTGCCAGCGCCAGGGCGATGTATTCGTCGTCCTTGTAGCCATTACAAATCACCGGTGCCTGGTGCGTGCGCGCCAGGACCGCGATCAGTTCCGGTTTTGAGCCACACTCCAGCCCACACCGACCTCCGGACAACAAGGCGTCGACAACGGCCGCCTGTTGGTTGACCTTGATCGGATAGACCGGGCAATACTGCCCATCTACTGCGGCGGCGGCGAAGGCTTCGGCAAAGGCCGCGTGCAAGGCATCTCGACGGTGTCGCAGCACTTGTGGAAAGCGCAACAGCAGCGGCAAACGCAAGCCATGGCGTTGTGCCGCCTTGATGGCGTCAGTCAAGGCGATCGACTGACCCGATTGTGGCTGCGCCACCACCAGACCGTCATCGTTGATGTCGAAACACGACTCAGCCCAATGGCCAATGCTGTAAAGCTCTCGTGCCTGTTGTGTTGACCATTCGCTCATGTTCTGTCTGAAGTTCATCCCGGTAATCGCGTAGCATACATGGAGCAAGCTTGCGGTAACATGGTGTGATGGGAGTCAGATCGAACAGGACAGTTTGGCGGCGAAATCCACACCGTTTCATTGTGGCTGTAGCGCTGCTGCTGGCGGCGCTGGCGCCTTCCGCTCTGGCCGAAAACCACAACACACTCAACGCCAGCGTGGTCTTTCAGACCCTGGACATTGACGACGGCCTGTCGCAGATGTCGGTGAGCGCCATGCTTGAGGATCGCCGCGGATTCCTCTGGCTAGGTACACAATCGGGGTTGAATCGCTTTGACGGCTACAACTTCAAAGTGTATCGGCGCGACTACCGCAATCCCGATTCGCTACCGGGCGACTATATCCTGGATTTGGCCGAAGCCCCAGACGGACGAATCTGGATCGCAACCATGTCCAATGGTCTGGCGGTGTATGACCCGGAACAAGACCGATTCGACCGCTATCGGCACGATCCAGATCAGCCGGACTCCTTGCGCCAGAACCGTTTGAATGCGGTCGTCGTCGACTCCGACGGAGCAGTCTGGACCGGTACATCCCGTGGTCTTAGCAGACTCGACCTGGAGACAGGCAAGTTCAGGCATTTCGATAGCAGCAACAGCGACCTGCCAGACGACAGGGTCCTGACATTGGACCTGTCTGAAGGCGGTGTGCTGTGGGTTGGAACCGCCGCAGGATTGGCGCAGTTGGAAGGAGACGCATGGCGCTCGGTGCTATTGAGCCAGCGCGCCGTACAACCAGAAATCACCGCGATCGCCCTGACTGCGGATCGAAGTGCATGGATTGGCACCACCGGTGGCGTCTATCGACTGCAGGCAAATCAGGATATCCGGCATTATCGTCACGACCCGGCAGATGCCAACAGCCTAAGTGACAATCAGATCGAATCGGTGTTGGTTGACCGCGACGGAGAAGTCTGGATCGGCACACAAGTGGGCTTGAATCACCTGCGCGCATCCGGCCAGTTCATTCGCTATTACCACCGGGAGCTGGACCCTTGGTCGGTCGCCGGCAATCGAATCGCATCGATGATTCAAGACCGAACCGGCATCTTGTGGTTCGGCTCATGGACCGGTGGTGTCTCGCGTTACAACGCCAGGGCCATTCGCTTTCATAGTCTGCGAATTCCAGACGGCCAGGTGCAGGCGGACAACCGGGTCCGGTGTTTTTTGGAAAACTCCGACGGCACGCTACTGGTCGGAACCCTCGGTGGGCTCAGCCTCTACGACCCGCGCACCAACCGCTTTTTCGATGATCCCGAGCGCCTGCCTGGCAGCCTCAGCTCAAACGAAATCCATGCTCTGGCTCGGGCCCCAGACGGTGCCATCTGGGTCGGCACGCGCAGCCATGGATTGAATCGATATGTACCAGGCCTAAGCGGTACCGAGACCTTTCGACACGATCCGCAAGATGCCACGTCGTTGTCATCTGATCGGATACTCGCTCTGCATGTTGCCGATGACGGAACACTGTGGGTGGCCACCTGGGACGCCGGCATCAGCGTTCTGCCATTTGGTGAGACGCAATTCAAACACTATCGGCATGTTCCAGGACAAGCCGGCAGTTTGAGCGGCGACTCGGTCAGCGTCTTGTTCAAGCACGACGATGGTGCGCTGTGGATAGGCACACGCGGTGATGGGCTCAACCGCTATGATCCGACCACCGACCGATTCGACGTTATCCCCCCGGAACCAGACCGCAGCGACGGGCTGCTGCACGGCACCATCACTTCCATGCTGAGTCGAGATGGCAGTCTTTGGGTCGCCACCCAGGGGGCTGGGGTCGGGCGCCTTGTGAGCTGGGAATCGACCGCCGCTTTCGATTTTTTCACCCACCACGAAGGACTGGCCAGCAATGCAATTGGCCGCGCCTTGCTGGATGAGGATGGTCTGATATGGGTCAGCACACTGGCTGGCGTATCCAGCATCGACCCGACAACAGGACAGGTGCAGAACTTCTATGCGATCAACGGCACACTGCCAACGGGCTACTACGTCTACTCTGGCGTTAAAACATCAACCGGCTTGTTGATGTTCGGTGGCATTGACGGTCTAACTCGTTTCGTTTCGACCGCACCTTTGGTCGAACCTGATCCGCCACTGGTTCACTTGCTGGAACTGCGCTTGTCCAACCGTATTGTGCGACCGCGGTGGGCGGAAACCGATTCACCCCTGGCCAGGGCCATCGATGCTACCGACTACTTGGAGCTTGATCATACCCAAACCAGCTTCGGCTTTGAGTTCACGGGTCTGCATTTCGCAGAACCTGAGCGCAATCGGTACGCTTATCAATTGCAGGGTTATGATCGAGACTGGGTCGAGACGGGTGCCGACTTCAGGCATGCCACCTACACCAACCTGGACCCTGGCAGCTACCAGTTTCGAGTTAAGGCAGCAAACAATGACGGTGTCTGGTCTGAGCATGATGCCACGGTGAATCTGCGACTGAAGCCGGCACCATGGGACACCTGGTGGGCGTGGCTGGCCTATATCCTCAGCGCCATTTTCCTGGTTTCGGGCATCTTACGAATGCGGCAAAGGCAACAGGAAGTGGTCGCCGATGCAGCCGAGGCCATCCGCGCCAGCGAGGAAAAGCTGAAGCTGGCGCTGTGGGGAAGCGGGGACGAAGCCTGGCTGCTGGATGTTGCCAGCGGTCATATCGCCAGAACCTCTGGTGGCGGCGTCGACTTTGAGCCGCGAGATGGGGTTCGCGATATCAAGACGCTCACCGAACAGGTACACCCCGAAGATGTCGCTCATATGCGGTTGGCCATGGCACGCACCCTGGCCGACAGAGCGCCCCATTTCGAAGCGACCTACCGAGTCAAACTCCCAGGTCAGGACCAGTGGACCTGGCTGCTGTCGAAAGGTCGTGTCATCAGCCGCGATGCCGAGGGTCACCCCATAACTGTCGCCGGTGCAACCAAAGACATTACGCGCTTGAAAGTGACCGAACAGGAGCTGCGGACACTCAATGAAAAACTCGAAAGTAGAGTTCAGGAGCGCACTGCAGATTTGAGCCGTGCCAATGAGAGCTTGACGCGGACGTTGAGGCGGCTGCGGGAGGCGCAAAACCAGCTGGTTGAATCTGAAAAGCTGGCCGCTTTAGGTGGCTTGGTCGCTGGTGTTGCGCATGAAATCAACACCCCTTTGGGTGTCGCCATCACCGCCGCAAGCCACCTCGAGACCCAGACCAATCAATTGTTGAGCCAACTGAGTGAACCGACGCTGGATCAGGCCACAATTGCCCGACTATCAAAACGGCTCGGCGAGAGCGCCTCCTTTGTGTTGCAGAACCTGCACCGCGCAGCCGACCTGGTCCGCGGGTTCAAGCAAGTTGCCGTCGACCAATCGAGCAATGAGATTCGTACGTTCAATCTAAGCGAGTATCTCGACGAGATCCTGCGCTCGCTGCAACCCAAACTAAAACGCACCCTGCATCAGATTGAGGTCGATTGCCCCAATGACATCGTGATGTCCTCGGACCCCGGCGCGCTGTATCAGATCATCATCAACCTGGTGATGAACTCGCTGATCCATGCCTACAAGGACGGCGAGGCAGGAACCTTGCGCATTGATGCACTGGCTGACGGCGACTTCGTGAACATCATCTACCGTGATGACGGCTGCGGCTTTGACGCCAACATCCGCCATCACATCTTCGAACCCTTTTTTACCACCCGACGTGGACAAGGCGGCTCCGGACTTGGCATGCACATTGTCTACAACCTGGTCACACAGGTGCTCAAAGGCGCGGTCAATTGCCAGTCCGAACCAGGGCAAGGCATGCGCGTAATGATGGAGATTCCTAAGGTTGTGAATTGAGCGACCGGGTGAGCCACCGCTAGTGCGGGGTGACTAAACGTCACGCCGCAGGTGGCGAACGACTCGACATGGATGTCGAGGCTGGGGGATCCTACGGAGCGTAGACGTCTCGCCATGGGTGAGCCACCCCTAGTGCGGGGTGACTAAACGTCACGCCGCAGGTGGCGAACGACTCGACATGGACGTCGAGGCTGGGGGCTCCTACGGAGCGTAGACGTCTCGCCATGGATGGGTGAGCCACCGCTAGTGCGGGGTGACTAAACGTCACGCCGCAGGTGGCGAACGACTCGACATGGATGTCGAGGCTGGGGGATCCTACGGAGCGTAGACGTCTCGCCATGGATGGCAACTCCATTCATTTCCTACCTCGGTCATGCTCGGGGTGGTCCCACGTCACGCGCCAAGCGCACGAAAATCCCTTCTCCCACTGAGGCTGTTGCGAAACTACAGCCGACGCGATACATGGATGTATCGCTCATTTCGATGGGCTCTAAGCCATTGAAATGTAAGGAACCCGATAACCGTGCTTCTCGGGTTCCGCGGTGTTGCTAGTCCAGGACGGACTATTGCAACACCCTCGAATGGGAGAAGGTGGCTGCACGCGAGGTGCAGACGGATGAGCCGGACTCAGAGCGAGTGCCCCAAGCCACTCGATCCCGGCGAACGACTCGCCATGGGTGAGCCACCCCTAGTGCGGGGTGACTAAACGTCACGCCGCAGGTGGCGAACGACTCGACACGGATGTCGAGGCTGGGGGATCCTACGGAGCGTAGACGTCTCGCCATGGATGGCAACGCCACTCCTTACCTACCTCGGTCATGCTCCGAGTGCTCGATGGCACGCCGCAGGTGACGAGCGGCTCACTGTCAAACCCCTGACCAAGCGCACGAAAATCCCTTCTCCCACTGGGAGAAGGTGGCTGCACGCGAGGTGCAGACGGATGAGGGTGTAGACCTGATTTGATGCTTCGGGCGAGCGGTCACTCTCGTTGGTGCGGCTTCGGGCGGGAGGATTGGAGTTGCCATCCCTGGCGCAACGCCTGAGCTTTGTAGGCTCCCCCAGCCCAGCCATCCATGGCTGGTCGTTCGCGGGGGTAGAGTGCCATTCAAGGCACTCTACCTACTGACCCGCTCACCCATGTACCGTCGTTCGCCGCCCGCCGAGTGCCATTCAAGGCACTCGGCACTATGGGCGGC
>BQJN01000017.1 GCA_021604725.1 Lysobacteraceae bacterium
GTCCACAGTTTACGTTTCTGGACCAGTTCGACCGGTCCACGGACGGCTAACCGTGGACAACCTATTGAGACTGCACATCTAGGGAAGATCGATTTAATTGCCCGACCACTCCGCGTCGCAGCTCCGGCAATTCGCCCCAACAAAGACCACACTCGACGAAGCTCCGTACCTACTCGGCCCATCCTGACGGCGAACCCCTTTGTTTCTCGCTAGCTTGTGTTCGAGTTACTGCTATCGAGATTCGTTAGAAATGCCAACACCTGTTCAACGCCGTCACGATCTTGACCTAATTCGCGTTCTCGCTGTTCTGGCCTTGCTGCTATTCCACAGCGGCATGCCCTTTGTAGCCGAATGGGGCTGGCACCTGAAGAATGCCGAAACGTCCAACCTTTTCCTGGAATGGATGAACTTCATGTCAACCTGGCGCATGAGTCTACTGTTCTTCGTATCCGGCGCTGGGACCTGCCTGGCCCTGCGCTACAGATCAGCAAATCGCTATTTGCGTGAACGGGCGACCCGGCTGTTGATCCCACTGGCGGTGGGCATCATCCTGGTGGTGCCGCCGCAGATCTACTTTGAGCGATTGTTCAATGGACAGATCGAAAGCGGTTACTGGTCGTTCTGGCTGACCATTTTCGAAGGTCGACCGTATCCAGATGGCAACACCAGTTGGCATCACCTGTGGTTTATTCTTTACCTGTTCATCTATTCGGCGATGGCCTTGCCGCTATTTTTAGCCCTGCGCCGCGTTTCAGGCACGCTGCTTGACTCCATGGCGCGCTCCCCGTCGCTCAGCATGTTGGCCATGGGCCTTGTTTATGCGCTGACTTATGCCCTGTTGTCGATTCCGTGGCCGGGCCCACAAAACCTGGTTGATGACTGGGGGCGCTTTGGCAGCTATTTCGTGCTGTTTGTCTACGGCTACGTAGCGTTCGTTCACCAGGGTCTGGGGGATGCTCTTTATCGGTCAAGACACCTTGCTTTCAGACTGGCATTCATTGCCCTGCTGGTAATGAACGCACTACGCTGGAACCAGGTCGAATGGGACTGGGGTCTGAACCTGCCCAGTATCAGTTATATGACCTTGCGGGGCTTGTGCGGCTTTTTCTGGATGGTCACGATACTCGGCTTTGCCAGACAGTTTCTCAACAAAGATCGCCCGTGGCTGGCCTACGCCAACGAAGCGGTCTACCCGTTCTACATTTTGCACCAGACCGTGATCGTGGTCCTGGCCTATTACGTGATACAAACCAGCGACACCATCGGGCTGAAATTTCCGTTTCTGGTAACTGCATCATTGGTAGTCACCCTGGGCCTGTATGAGCTTTTCGTGCGACGCTCAGCCTGGCTGAGGCCGCTGTTCGGACTGAAACCGCTCCCTAACGACGGTAAACTGGCCCAGCAACGAGCAGAGCAGGAACGGCCAGTACTTTGATGCGAGCAGCGGCAATGCACAGGTTTGTATGGATGGTCGGTCTATCGACCGCTGTTGGCCTGTTCATCTTCACCCGTCAACACTTCGACCGACTGGCCAGTGGCGTCCAGCAGTCGCCTTGGCCGACCTTGCTCAATGAAATGACCGCCGCATGGCTCGCTGGCTTGTTGGTCCTGGTGGTATTGACCATCGCCGACCGCTGGCCGCCCGACCGACCGCGGCGTTGGCTGGCCTACGCCCTGGGCTTTGTCGTGTTCGCTTTTCTTCACACCAGTGGTATGGCGCTGTCGCGACACTGGCTGTACGGCCTGTTCAACCTTGGACAGTTCAACTACGGTGACATGGGCTACCGCTTCCTGATGGAGGCCCCGGTGCAGGCAGTGGTTTATATTCTGACACTGATCTTGTTCAGCTTGAGCCAACGTTTACGCAAGGCCAAGGAAGCCGAACGCCTGCAAGCGCTGCTGGACCGCGCCAGATTAGAGCAACTGCGCCTAAGCATCGCACCCCACTTCCTGTTCAACACTTTAAATACCATCTCGGCGGTGGCCTACGAGAGCGCGGAGAAGGCCGATGCCTTGATTGGCCGGCTTTCACGCCTGCTGCGTGCACTGCTGGATACCCGGCAAGATCACACCGTCCCACTGACTGAGGAGCTGGTGATGCTCGAAGAATACCTGGAGATTCAGCGTGCACGATTTGAGCACCGCCTTGATGTGCAAATGGAGATTGCTCCGAACAGCAAATCCTGGCCCGTACCCTTTATGTTGCTGCAGCCGGTAGTCGAGAATGCGTTGCAACATGGTGCCGATGCCGGTGGCCGGGTGATGATCAAGATATCGACCAGATTGGAGGATGATGGGTTGATCATCGACATCGCAGACCAGGGCTCGGGTCCCGACCAGGACGATCGTGCACCTAAAGGCATCGGTGTCAGCAACACCATTGAGCGGCTGAACATGCTGTACGGTGACAAAGCCGGATTTTCCTTATCCCATTGCGAATCAGGGGGCGCGCTGTGTCAATTGAGGCTACCAGCGCCATGACGTTGCGAGTTACTCTGGTCGATGACGAGGCACCCGCTCGGCGCAAACTACGACGATTTCTCGAGACCATCAGCCATTGGCAGGTCGTTGCCGAGGCCGACTCCGTCAAGGATGCCATCGCTATGCTGGAGGAGGTCGAGTGCGATCTTGTCTTGCTGGACATCCAACTGGGCGATGGTACCGGCTTTGATGTGTTGTCAGCCCTGGCCAATGACCGTCGGCCTCAGGTTGTTTTCATCACCGCCTATGATCAACACGCCATAGCCGCCTTTGAGGTACACGCAACCGACTACCTGCTCAAACCTATCGACCGCGAACGATTTCAGGCGATGGCGAAGCGGGTCGATGAACAGAGCCGAACCACTAGTAACAACGCAATCAGCGACCAGCTGATTGCCGCGCTCAAACAAACGCGGTTAGATCTAGCACGTCCGCGCCGCATTTACATCGAACAAGGCGAGCGAGGTCGGTTCATCAACGAGTCACATATCATCAGCCTGCAAGCCGATGGCAACTACGTGCAGATCCACGTGGCAGACAGCAGCTTCCGCCAGCGCGGCACGCTTGCTGAAACCACCGCATCACTGGATCATCAGCAGTTCGTCCAGGTCAATCGATCCGTCTGGGTCAATATTGACCACATCGTGGAAGTGCAAAGCTGGTTCCGCGGTGACCGCATGCTGATTATGAGCAACGGCCAACAATTGAAACTGAAACGAAGCTTCGCCAGTCAGTCGAAACTGCTGGCCAGCATTCTCTAGCCCGCACTGTTCATCCAGACTAGGTGTCCCTATGCACGGGCAGAAAACAATGCGCCACAGCCAGCCAGTTCGAAGTGTGGTTCATCGAAGTGGTCCGCCAGGCCTTCGCGCAGGCTGTCGAGGTCGTCCTGCTCATTGCAGAAAATGCCGCGCTTGTTATACACCTTCATCAAGCGGCGAGCCGCCCAACTTCGATCAATGCCGGTGCCAAGAAGGGTCGAGCCGAACAGCACGCCACCGGGCTTCAACAAGGCTTTCAGATGACCGAATACGCTCGCCTTCGAGCTCATCGTTCCAGGAATGCAGTGCAGCAGGTAATTGATGGCAATCGAGTCGAACTTGGCAAGATCCTTCGGTGCCGGCTCCAGTACATTATGGACCACCGTTTGCGGAGCGTAGCGGCCGACCCTGGTAGCGGCATGGCTCAGCGCGCTTGAGTTCAGGTCCATCAGTACCAGACGTGGTGTGGGCGAAGGAAACCTGCAGCGATCAAGAAAAAAGCCGCTACCAACGCCAACATCGAGGTGGTTGGCGCTAAGCAGTCGCTCATAATGCGCAAGCAGTTGTGGCGTGGGGCAGCGCCAAATCAGCCGGTTAGACACCCCCAACACCACGAAATCGTAAATGGCCAAGGTACGCGGCGTATACACCGCTTGACCCGCGGCGACTTGTTGCTCAGTGACCTGCATAGGGGTTCCCTTGTAAGCGCTGGTTGACGATGATGATACGCAACATGAAGCAACGAATCGATAACACCACCTGTCAGCTTGGCAAACTGGCCGAAGAGGTTCGACAGTGCCGTGCGTGCGCCAAATTCCTGCCGCATGGTGTTCGGCCGGTTATTCAGGTCAGCGCGAACGCTCAGGTGTTGATTGCAGGCCAGGCACCGGGACGTAAAGTGCACGCCTCCGGGATGCCGTTCGACGATGCCAGCGGCGACCGCCTTAGGGACTGGATGGGCATTGATCGCCAGCAGTTTTACAACCCTGATCAAGTGGCCATTTTGCCGATGGGGTTCTGCTTTCCGGGTAGCGGCGAGCGCGGTGATTTGCCACCGCGACCGGAATGCGCGCCACTATGGCGGTCGAAGCTGCTCGCCCTCATGCCAAACACCAAACTAACGCTGGTGATCGGAACGCATGCCACGAAGTACTATTTTCCTTCACACAAGGCATCACTAACTGCTTTGGTCAGACAGGTCGGGAGCCATCCCGCAGGTCAAATGGTACTGCCCCATCCAAGCCCTCGAAACAATATTTGGTTAAAGAAGAACCCGTGGTTTCAGGCAAAAGTCCTGCCCGAACTGAAGCGCCGCGTCAAAGCAGCGTTGCAGGCTTGAGTGAACGACTCTTAGGCCCCAGTGCGCCCGTAGACATCGGCGACGATGCCGACAAATACCGCCAAGCCAACGTAATTGTTGTTGAGGAAGGCTTTGAAACAGCCGTCCGGGTCGCGATCCGCTATCAGCCGTTGTTGCCACAAGAACAGCATCGCGACCACGGCGATCGACAACCCAAAGGCCGTGCCCAGTTCGGCTCGATGACCGATTAATCCCAAAGCGCCGACGAACCCCAGTTGCAACAGCCCGATCAGAGTACGATCCATTGTGCCGAACAAAATGGCCGTTGATCGAATGCCGATCTTGATGTCGTCTTCTCTATCGACCATGGCGTACATGGTGTCGTAGATCAGTACCCAGATCATGGTGGCGGTGAAGATCAACCAGGCCAATGGCGGCACAGTATTGAGTGTCGCCGCAAATGCCATGGGTATCGCCCAGCCGAAGGCAGCCCCCAACACAACTTGCGGCAAATAAGTCACTCGCTTCATAAACGGATAAATGATGGCCAGCCCAACCGCAATGAAGGACAGCTGAATCGTCAGTACGTTGGTCAACAACACCAGTACGAATGCACAGGTCAGCAAGATCGCCAGCAGCATCACCGCTTCATGCACGGTCACCTTGCCCGCCACCAGGGGGCGACCCTCGGTGCGCCTCACATAGCCATCCAGATCACGATCCGCCAGGTCATTGGCAATGCAGCCGGCAGCGCGCATCAACAACACACCGCCGATGAAAATGACCAACAACCTTGGCTCCGGGATATCGCCGGCAGCCAACCATAACGCCCACAAGGTCGGCCACAGCAATAGCAGCCAACCGATCGGCCGGTCGACTCGCATCAACTTCAGGTAAGCATCGAGGCGCTCTGGAATTTTCAACTCAATCGCTCAAATAGCCGCGGCAGAAACACTTCATACACTAACAGGGGTCGCCCACCCAAATAAAATACCGAACGCCGTCCCCAACAGGGCTCGTCCAAATTCGGAAAAATGGGTGTGTTTGTGTGAACCAGGGCGGTTTGCAGTGGCCCTCGACGCATGTCGGGCGAACTAAACACGGCTTGCCCCAATGGTCGGCTGCCGAGCCGCGTCAACTGACGCGCTCTTCCGCGCAACGTTCGTACGGGAATCAAGGTGCGCGCTTGCACCACCGGTTCGCCAAACGCGCGCAGACTGACGCACCGTTGATACAAAGACTGTCGCCCGGACAACCCAAGGAGTCGAGTTTCATTCAGCGTTGGCCAGGCGCGGCTCAGTTGTTGAACTGCAACCGAAAAACCGGCCCCAAAACGGGCACGCAGCCGCGCTGTCAATGAACTGGGGTCGACCAACCAGTCATACACAGCCTTTGGCGGACGGTAACGACCAAACAGCTGCCTGGCGGGCCGCCATAGAGCAGAACTGGGCCATTGGCTTTGAGCGACGTGTCGCAATGGAGTCTCGAATAGTGCCGACGCAGCGGCGCAGCATAGCACTTACGACCAAGCAAATCCTGTCGCTCAGACCAGGTCCCTCCTGGCTTGGGCGTCACATCGTTTTTTGACGGCCTATTGACCGAGCTGAACGCGACGCATGTGCTTGAGATCGGCTACTTTTTCGTGTGCTTCGTTGGCCAGATCCTGCAACAAAGTTACTGGCTGCGGTGGATTGGCAATTCTGCGGCGCATCATCTCAGCGGCCAGCAACTTGATACGGTCGTCCAGTTCGTGCAGGTTGCGAGTGATTGGTCCCATGTCGATTTACCTCTGTCAGTTCAAACACTGCAATCCATCGCGCCATAATTGTTAGCCACCATGCCAACCTTGCAGTCTAGTTTGCGGCGACCACGCAGCGACGACTAGTGGAAAAATCCTATAATCGATAGGCGAAATTTCCGTCAAAGGTACGGCGTTCATCCTTCTCGGAGGCGGCGACCAGCCCAAACCGTGACTGCGATCCCACCCAACATCAGCACGCTGGCCAGTTGCAATCGCGTGTGCAGGGGTTCGTCCAGATGCAAGACACCAAGGTAGGCAGCAATCACCGGCACGGTCAGTTGCGCCATGGCCGCCTGCAGAGACTTCAGGTGGCGTAATGCCGCATACCAGCAGACATAGCCCAAACCCGATGTCAGCGCGCCAGAGACAATGGCCAGTGCGGCTCCATTGATACTGATATCCAACATAGGCCAGGCCAGGATAGTCACACCACCGACCGGCAACAGAGCACGTCGAAAATGCAGCTCGGTCATGGCCAGGGGATCACTCTGGCCCTGACCTGCCAGCGTATACAACCCCCAGGCAACCCCGGCGCCCATCATCAACAGCGCCGGCCCCAACATCGGCGCGGTCGCCCCTGGCAACAACAAAACCAGAAATCCGATAGCGACCAGCCCCCAACCCAGCCATTGCGGCAGTGAACCGCGCTCACCGCGCCATACTGCAATGGCGATCATGGTTGCTTGAACAGTGCCAAATAGAAGCAATGCGCCTGGCCCGGTGTCCAGTTCAGTGTAGGCAAATGCAAATAGCACCATGTAAGCCGCCAAACTGAGCGCTGGCTGCCAAGAAAGCTGGCCGGCCACGACGGCCTGACCCTTCCTCAGGCGCACCACCCACAACAGGACGGCAGCGCCAGCCATCACACGAATGAGGGAAAAACTGGCGGCATCGATACTAGCATCGCGCAAAGCCCAACGGCACAGCCAGGAATTTGCAGCAAACGCCAGCAGCGCGGCCGCTGTCAGCACTGCGGTAGACCAGCTGAATCTAGTCGCTTTCAAACGGAGCCGCCTGAAACCAGGGCATTTGCTCGGCTTGCTCACTTGAGTGCAAGAGGGCGGGGCGCAAACGATCGCGCATTTCTGGTAGGTACTGCTGGATAAAGTGGACCAGCACAGCGGTTGCAATCTGCGCGTGACTGGGGACTGGCATCTGCTCAATGTGTTGCTGCAGCCAGACCAGACAGTTATCGGTTTGTTGCTCCAGTCGGTCTAACCACACCGGGTCAGTCGCGCGTTTGTGCCGCTCATACAGGCAGGCCACGGCTTTCTCGCATCCGCCGACAGCCACTGCTGTCAATTTCATTTGCTGACGACGTGCAGCGCCTGAGTCCGGCATCAAACGTCGCTCACCGCCGAACATCTCATCAACCGCATCGAGAATCGCCGCACTATCGACCAGCTCAAAGCCATCGCTGAGAATCAATGTCGGCACTCGACCAATCGGATTTACCTGCGCCAGCGTCGCCTGATCGGCAAACACTGATCGGTGATCCCGGACGAACGGAACGCCGTAGTAGTGCAGCGCAATCGCGACCCGCCTTACGAACGGCGAATCATATTGGCCAATCAGTGTTATGGGCGCAGTCAGTTGCTGCCGCCCGCGCGTTTGCTCAAGCCATCAAACGCTTCTGCCAAGGGCTTTTCAAAGGCCTGCCAGCTGCCGTCGGGCAGAAAGTCTGAGAGCTCGCCAGGAGCCGCGTCGTCACGCCAGTTCTCACCCAGCGACAGACTGCCAGACCAGTTGATGGCCTCCGCGATGGGATGGTCGGCCTCGATCACACTGCCCAGCGCTGATTCGTCGATCAATTCGATCGACAGCGGCAGGGCTTCACGCGCAACTTCGTACTCGCCCCAGGCGGCATCCAGTTGGGCGATGATGCGTTGGTCATCCTTGCCATCACCGGCGCCGTCGAAGCCATTCTTTAGGGCATGCACCAGGTGATCTCTGAGGTCTCTGGTCAGCACCAAAACTCGAGCTTCCGGAAATGCGCGATAAATGGTGTACCAGCTCATCGGCGCCCATGGCAACACATCGATGGTAGCTCGCGGCTCGGTGGGCATCGGGGTCCAGCGTCGACGGCCATGATCATAGCGACGACGTAGCAGACGAATACGTCCTTCATCCAGATCAGTCAGCTTTCGCGCTGACGCCTGGGGTGTCAAAATATCGTTGCGCTCGCCAGGCTGGCTGAGCCGATCCGTGAGCACAGCCAATTGTGGATTGCTTCTCAGCGCTGCGGCCAGTTGCTCAACCCTTGCTCCTGGAAACCCAGTCAGAAATACTGGCTCCGGCCGGTCATCCTCAATCGATACACGAGGCCAGCTCTCCACTTCCTCTGTCGAAGCCGTTGGCCACCGGAAATCGCCGATCAGTCGGTTGAACCTCTGTCGACGCCAAACCGATAACGCCTGCTCACCATCACCATCGACAACAGACACAAGAGCGCGCAGAAGATCCAGTGCATCCTGCTGCTCGACCTCCAGCGTCATGGCGTCAATATCAACCAGGGCGGTGCGGACTTGCTCCATCTCACCTTTGGCGTAAAGCAGATGTGCACGTAACAGTTGCAGGTTGGCGTCACGACCCTTGGCATGTTCGCGCAAGGTCGCCAGCCCACTTTCAATGTCCGTTCGCTTTGCGTTGAGGCGCGCCAGGGCAGCGATTGTTGGCCCATGGTCAGGCAAGCTCTTCAGGGCTAGATTCAACGTCTGCAAGGCAGCCGATGGCTCACCCATTTGCTCCTGAAGCTCGGCGTACTCCAGGACCACCTCAATACTGGCCGTGCCCTTCTGAATACGCGCTCGAAACGTTCGCTCTGCCTGGTCCAGCTGGCCCGCCATTCGATAAGCACGCGCCAGTTGCTCAAGTGCCTGTTCGTCGTTGGCATCAAGCTGCAAGGCCCGCATGTAGGATTCCACTGCACCCAGGGCATCACGTCGCACCATCGCCACATCACCACGCAAGCGCATGGCCTCGGCATCATCCGGGCGCTTGTTCAACACGCCTTCGATAAGCTCTTCTGCCTCATCGGCGATCCGTGACCCGAGCAGCGCTTCGGCCAGCCCCAACTGCGCCGCTTCCATTTGCGGATCCAATTCCATGGCATTGCGGAAACACTGCTCCGCAAGCCCCGGCGCGCCTTGCTGCATGAAGGCCCGGCCCAGGCAAATGTGAATGACCGGCTGATTTGAGTCGGTTTCCAGCGCTTGCTGAAAATGACGTGTGGCATCAGCAACCCGGCCCTGTTCCAGCAATACGTTGCCCATGTTGACCAGGGCACCGACCATATCCGGATCCACCTTCAGGGCCATCTTCAACGCCGATTCAGCGCGCTCCAGATCGCCATCAAGCAAATACAGATAGCCTAGCGTGTTTTGTGCTTGGTCCAGGTTCGGATTGAGCTCAATGGCTTTCTCGAACATCGCCTTGGCCGTGTCGGCATCACCCTGCTGGTGCGCCACGCTGCCTTGCGACATGTAGAACGTCGCCGACTCAGGACTGGCCTCAATCGCTTTGGCGAACCATTGCTGTGCCCCGTCAAGGTCACCGCCCTGCTGCCGGCACAAGCCCAACAAATGCAACAGTTCATGGTTTTCCGGCTCGGCCTCTAAAAGCGCCTTGTAGGCCGCTTCTGCCCCTTCAAGGTCGTTGTTTCTCTGCAGGTCAATGGCCTGCTCAAGCTGCTGCTGTGTGCTCATGATCGGATTGCTTTTCGTGGTTGTATTCAAACAGACGGACAATTTGCGGTTCGATCCAGCTATGGACCGAAAAGGTGTCTAAGAAACCGCAGTGTCCACCGTAGCGTGTCTTGATCAGATCCAGGTTGGGGATCTGGGGCAGCAGGTCGAGATCGGACGTTGGTACGACCGGGTCGTCTGCGGCAGAAATAATGGTGGTTGGTGCAGCCAGTTGCAAGAGGCGGTCGCCAGCGACCGCATAGCCATCCAGATACTGCTCAACGGTATCAAACTCAGTGTAGCGCTCAACAAGACTGGTGGTCATGTCAGTCAGCGAGCTCATCTTCATCTCGTCCCGGAAATCGTACAGTGCCGGCCACAGCGATTGTTTGCGCGCCAGTGAACGCTGCCATTTACGCACAAAATAGTGTCGATACAGCGCCCAACCGTTCTCCATCATGTCCAGCGCGTTGGCAGGCACAATGACCGGACATACCGAAACGACCCGAGACAGCGGTAGCGGCAATTCATTGGCTCGGCACGCCACCCGCAGTGCAAAATTCCCGCCCAGCGAAAAGCCAGCCAGACCAACGCGGCTTGGCCGTTCGCGCTTGATGATCTCCGCGACACCGGCCACTACCTCGTCTAAACGGCAGGAATGAAATACGCCACTGTTCAAGCCGTGCGTGTTGCCGTGATCACGAAAATTTAGACGTGCCACGTCATAGCCAGAACGAAACAAGGTGTCGGCGGTAGCCAGGAGATAGTTGGAGTCGACCGAACCTTCCCAGCCATGCAAAAGGATCGCCAGACGACCGCTGGATTGCGGCTGCCGCGAGATATGAGCTGATAACCAGACACCGCCATCGACCGGCAAGTGCATCAGTTCAGGCCGGGCAGCTTTCAGCACCGGGCTGCTGCGCATGCGCAACAGCTTTTTGCGCAAGTCTAGACTGGCCCCTAACGACTGCACGTGGCAATTGCGCAAAAGGCGTGTTGGATTGAAATCAGTCATTAGTATTTGATTCTTTTTGCTCGACTTTCCACAGGCTCACCACCTGATCATGAGCCAATTGTGCCAGCGCGCGACGACTGTGGCCGGCGACAGCGATCGGTTTTCCAAATGTCAGCACCACATGACTTGAGGGCAAACCGAGCAAACGCAATGCATTGGGCACAAACTGCTCGTCACCCTGGAACGGCAATTGGTGGTGCCTGTCAGCACCGAGCCGATAGTCGATGGCCACAGGCTGCACTGGTATATCGGCGTCGATGGCCGTTTGAAACAGACGAGCATGGAATTTCAGCACCTGGTCGCCAGGACCGACCTTACCCTCCGGAAAGATCGCGCCAGGCCGTCCAGACCGCATGACGTCGGTGAGCTCATTGGCAACCCGATTGAGCGACTGCGCACTGCCTCGTCGATGGAACAAGGTTCCACCGGCGGCCGCCATGGTGCCAATTAATGGCCACTTCTCGACCTCGGCCTTGGAGATGAACGCCACAGCCTCGACCGCATGCAACACCTCGATATCCAGCCAGGACAAGTGATTGGCCACCCACAAAGAGGTCAAAGCGGGCTTTTCGCCCTCCACGGCAAGGCGTATACCAAAAATTCTCAATGCAATACGCGACCAAGCGATGATCAAGGCGCGCTCGAAGCGCCACCAGCGAAGCTTCTTCACCAGCAAGATTGCCAGCAACAGAGGCAGCAGCACCACCGTCATATGAATCAAAGCCAGTGGCACTCGAACGATGTAGCGAACGACTTTCCACATACCTCTTACAGTTCCTTCTCGATGCGTTCAGCTTGTTCAGCCAACGACGCAATATGCTCGTCCCAATACCTCTCGGTACCGAACCATGGAAAATTTTGCGGGAACGCCGGATCTTCCCACCGTCTTGCCAGCCAATAGGCATAATGCATCATGCGCAATGAGCGCAATGACTCGATCAGTTTGAGCTCTCTGCGATCAAATGGCCTGAACTGTTCATAGCCCTCGGCTATGGCCTCGAACTGGGCTTCCCGCGCTGGCCTATCCCCCGATAGCATCATCCACAGATCCTGAACTGCCGGACCGCGTACGCAGTCGTCGAGATCAACAAAATGGGGTCCGGCATCAGTCCACAGGATATTGCCAGGATGGCAGTCGCCGTGAATGGCAATCATATTGATGCCTTCTCCCGCCTGTTCAATGGCGCTATCAATACAGTCAAGCAAATCGCCGCCGACTTGCTCGTAGCGATCAAGCAAATGCTCTGGCATCGGCTTGTTCTCAAGCAACCATGCAAACGGAATCTCACCCAGCGAGTCGACATCCAACTGAGCCCGTTGGTCAAGGTTCATGCTGGCTCCAACATTGTGAATGCGCGCCAGGATGCGACCCATCCAGCTCAAGTGTTCGGCCGACTCAAACTCAGGCGCATGGCCGCCCTGATTCGGAAACACGGCGAAGCGAAAACCCTCGTGCCAGTGCAAAGATTGGCCCGAGAACACCATTGGCGCGACCACCGGCAGTTCCTGGCGCTGCAGTGCCAGGCTAAACGCGTGCTCTTGCTCGATCGCAGCATCGCTCAATCGTTGCGGCCGATAAAACTTGGCGACCACCGATGAGCCGTCCTCGCAACCTAGCTTGTAGACACGATTTTCATAGCTGTTGAGTGATTGCAGACGCCCATCCAGCTCAATGCCAACCGACTCGATCGCATCAAGGATGACTCCGGGCGTTAGGTCAGCATAGGGATGCGGGTTCATGCTTTCACCAGGCCGAGCCACTGCCCAGTCTTTTGCTGATAACGCAAGCGCAAAAGCAGCAATACTGCCGCCACCGTCAAACCGGCGATCAATCCCCACCACACGCCTGGCGCACCATGGTCCCAGTGAATGCCAAACAACCAGCTGGCAGGAATACCGACACCCCAGTAGGCGGCCACAGTCAACACCATCGGCCACTGCGTGTCCTTGATACCACGCAATGCCGAGAATGCGGCCACTTGAATGCCATCCGAGATCTGAAAGATGCCGGCAATCATGATCAGGGGAATAGCGATGGTCAGCACCTCGCTACTGGTGGTATAGATGCCAGCAATCCAATGCGGGATGGTTAGCATCATGATGGCGCTGAAGATCTGCAACAGGGCGATCATGGAAATCCCATGGCGGCTGCGAATGCCGACTTCGAGCCGATCGCGACGTCCAGCCGAATTGCCGACCCGAACGGTCAGTGCCATCGAAATGCCCAGTGGCACCATGAACCACAGCGCAGCAAAATTAAGTGCCACCTGATGGCCGGCAACTTCGGCCGTACCCATGGTGCCGACCAAAAGGGTGCCGATGACAAACAGCGAGCTTTCGATGCAAAAGGAGATGCCCACTGGCACGCCAACGCGCAGGATATCCATGATGCGACCCCAATGGGGGCGCGCCATGCCCAGCAGATTCAGTCCCTTGTAGGCCGGTCGAATGGCGATCCACAACGCCATCGTCACGAATTGCGACCACACCACAAACGCTGTGGCATAGCCACAGCCAATCGCGCCCATCGGCTCAAAGCCCAGTTTGCCGTACATCAGCACGTAATTGGCTGGAATGTTCAGGGCCAGCCCGACCAGCCCGACGTACATGGTGGGCCGGGTTAACGACAAGCCATCGCTCAAGAAGCGTAG
The DNA here is from genome assembly GCA_021604725.1 of Lysobacteraceae bacterium. Classification (GTDB taxonomy): domain Bacteria; phylum Pseudomonadota; class Gammaproteobacteria; order Xanthomonadales; family BQJN01; genus BQJN01. The sequence continues at coordinate 13,693 of BQJN01000017.1, forward strand.
CGCCAGAAAGCCGGCCAGGCCTGGTGCACCCCAGGAAATCGCATGCAGATAACCGTCAGTCACCGGCACCAGCTCGGCCTGCACGTCCATCCACTGCATTAGTGGCAACATGCTGCGCGCAAAAATGAAGCAGCCCACCGCCAAAATAGCCGCCACCCAATAGGCCTGGCGCATCCACAAACCGATGCGCTGTCGTTTGCCTGCACCATCGTATTGGGAAACGAAGGATGGCAGGGCCAACAAGGTGCCGATCATGAACAGGATCACCATCGACCACAGTGAACTGCCGATCGCCACGGCCGCCAGCGCTTCGGTGCTCAAACGGCCCGCCATTACGGTGTCGACGAAGTTCATCGCCACATTGGTCAGCTGCCCGACAATCAGCGGCGCAGCCAGCACCAGCGTGGTACGAGCCTCTTGAAAAAACGACGACGGTGATTGAGTGGGAGTGTTCAATGAACAGGCGATGGCATTAAAGGCTGGCATGGTAACCTGCAAGCTACGGTTTCGGTGAGTTTTCAAGTGAAATTGAGTCGATGAACAAACAACGCAGCGCATTTGTCACAGGAGCCACCGGCTTTGTTGGTCGCCACCTGGTTGAGCAACTTGTAGACGAGGGTTGGGCCGTGCATGCCCTGGCCCGTCCAACGGCCGACACCTCAGCGTTGCCGTCAGCCCTGCAATTGCATGCCGGCGATATCACCGACTTGGCCAGCATTGAGCTGGCCATGCCAGACGCACCCGATGCTGTGTTTCATATCGCTGCCGATACCTCAATGTGGTTTCGAGACGCCGACCGTCAACACGCCATCAATGTCGGTGGTACCAAAAACATGCTAGCCGCCGCCAAGTCAAAGGCGGCCCGCCGTTTCTTGCATACCTCCAGTGTTGCCGCTTATGGCTTTCCCCACGGCATTTTGACCGAAGACTCGCCGAGAGATACCAGCGGTTACTGGATTGGCTATTACCGCAGCAAGGCGATGGCTGAACAACAGGTACGAAGCAGCGAGCTCGATCATGTGGTGTTGAATCCGGGCCATATAGTCGGGCCGTACGACACCCACAACTGGGCCCGCATGATCCGTATGGTGGCCGCCAGGAAATTGCCCGGCATTCCGCCTGGCAGCGGCTCCTTCGCCGACGCTCGGGAAGTAGCGCACGCCCATCGCCGTGCGGTTGACCATGGCCGCTCAGGTAGCAACTACATCCTGGGTGGGGGAAATCACCGCTTCACCGAGGTCATCGAAACCATTGGCCGGCTGCTTGAGCAACCGGTACCGAGCCGGGTGAGCCCACCCTGGCTTCTTAAAAGCTACGCCAAGGTGCTGGAGATGGTTAGCCGAGTCACCGGCCGTCCGCCCGACCTGACCCCAGAAAGCGTCGCCATCGTATGTCATGAAGGGCCGGCCGACAGCAGCCGTGCAATCGCCGACCTGGATTACCGGATTACACCGCTGAATGTTTTGTTTGCCGACACCATAGAATGGATGAAAAAGGAAGGGCAGCTATGAGCAAGGGACCGGTTATTTATGAAGTGAACCTGGAAGTGCAGCCCGAAATTGCCGCGAACTTTGCTCGTTGGCTCGATGGGCATGTCAAAGACATGCTGACCCTACCCGGTTTCGTTGGCGCCAAGACCTACGCGGTGACTGAAACGCAGCATCCAACCTTTTGCGTGCATTACCAACTCGTGGACCGAGCAGCGCTCGAGGCCTATTTTCAAACCGATGCCGAACGAATGCGTGCTGATGGGCAAAAGCGCTTTGGCGACGCCATGAAAGCGTCGCGACGAATCCTGCTGACGCAAACGCCAGGGTAGGCGCTGTAAACGGGTTGGCCGAACTTCGACAGCATCAATCTTCAGCTGTCGCCACCACCACCAACCGCTCTGCATCTATATCGTAGTCATCAGCGTCCAGCGACCCATAGACCTCGATATCAGTGAATCCGGCTTGAGCCAGCAAGGTGCGTAGCTCTGGTGCCGTGTACAGGTTCTGAGACCACTCGGCGGTATGCGCTTGCCCGTCGCGGATCAACGTCCACTCATTATGGTAGCGACACATCTCGTCGCTTAGAACGGGCCGCTCAATCAATACCGTGCCGTCATCGAAATCGGTCAAATGCACCGGTTGTAGATTGCGCAGCACATACTCCTTGCCGACGACATCAAGCAACAACTTGCCCTCTGCGCGTAAGGAACTGCGAATCTGCGCCAATACTTGCAGATCATCATCCACCTGATCGAAATAGCCGAACGATGTCCACATGCTGATGGCCAGGTGGAAGCTATCAGGTCGACAAAACGAGCGCATGTCGGCCTGTATCCATTCGATATCCGCGTTGTTCTCGGCGCGTGCCTGCCCTTGAGCCAGTAGTGTTTCGCTCAAATCAACAGCGGTCACAGCAAAGCCGGCTGCGGAAAGCGGTAGGCTATGGCGCCCTGGCCCGCAGCCAAGATCCAGAACATTGCCCGAAGCAACGCCGGTCAGCGTGCGAATCTTGTCGATTTCTTCCCTGGCCTCTCGAAACGTTTCCGGCCGGAACATACAATCTCCAAAGATCGCCCAGAATTGGTCATCGGCGAACCAGTTTTGATCGTCGCTCATAGACTTAAGGAGTCTCCCACCCGGTGTTGACACAACTGCTCGGCAAACGCCGAAACAACAGGATACACCGCGCCGTGATTGTGACGGCCTGTATTTTTGCGATATCTGCCTGTCAGTCGCTGGGCTACTACGGTCACCTGGCAAAAGGGCAGTGGCAAATTATGAGTCAACGCCAGCCAATAGATGAGTTGATTGCGGCCGACGACACTGACCCACAGTTGCGGGCACAGTTGCAAGACGTGCAAGCGATGCTGAAGTTCGCGGAGACCGACCTGCAGTTGGCCAGCGATGGCAGCTATAGCAGCTACGTCGATCTGTCCCGAGATCACGCCAACTGGATTGTCGTGGCGGCCCCTGAATTTTCGCTGGAAGCCAAGACCTGGTGCTTTCCGGTCGTTGGCTGCGTGCCTTATCGCGGCTACTTCTCGGCAGACAAAGCTGAGCAACAAGCCACCGAGCTACGCGACCTGGGCTTTGATGTTCGAGTGTTTGAAACCGGTGCCTATTCAACGCTGGGCTGGTTTGATGACCCGGTATTGTCGAGCATGTTGGCCTGGGAGCGCGGCGTACTGGCCGAGACCCTGTTTCACGAGCTGGCCCACCAGCGCTTGTATCGGCCCAATCATGCCGACTTCAACGAGTCGTTCGCTACCGCCGTCGGCCGCTACGGTGCTCGCCTTTGGTTCGCCGAGGATAGCGAAGGATTGAGCCGTTACGAACAGTATCTAAGCTTCGATGAACGCTACCGTCAGGCACTGCAAACACTGCGTCAGCAGTGGCACGCCATTTATGCCCTTGCCATCTCAGAGGACGAAAAGCGCGCACGCCGCAGACTCAGCCTGGATCACACCATCGCCCAGTTTGACCAGGACCCATTACTCGCTGCTACTGCCGCAACATGGCGTCTAGATCCGCCCAACAATGCTGACCTGGCCCTGCTGGCGACGTACTATTCAGTGGTTGCTCGTTTTGAGCAGTTGTTGGCACTCAATGACAATGACCTGCTACGCTTCTATCAAGCTGCTGAGAACATCGCAGCGATGGACGACGCGGCTATCGATGCCTGGATCAAACAATCAGGCCATAAAGCCGCGCCTGCTGATTGAGCCAACCAGCGATCTGTGTCATGTTACACGGCGATTCGAGACGGATTGATCACCGCATGAAATCCTTGATAAAAACACCAGCCGCGCTGCTTCTGTTGGCGACCGGGTTGTACGCCGGCAATGCGCTGGGTCAACAATGCGAGGCACCTTGCACCCGACTGGGAATCTGGCAACTGTGTTCGCCACAGCCAGTGGACACCAGCCTGCAGATGCTAGCCGCTATGCCGACAGACGGTGACGTCCTGGTCGATGCCGATCGTATCGACGTTTCCGACCCCAATCTGTCCGTTTTGGAAGGCAATGTAGAGCTTCATGATGGCGAACGTGCTTTGCGCGCGGACCGTGCCGTTTACGATCAGGCCAGTGAAACCGTTCGTGTCGACGAGGGCGTACGTTTCGGCAATCAAGACATGCAGATCGTCGCCGATGATTTGCTGGTCGATCTGGGCCGGGATGCGGCCACCGCCACTGGTGCAACTTATCAACTACTGGATCGGCGTGGGCAGGGTCGTGCCGCCAAGATTGAGCAAGCCGGTGGTGGCACCTCGTATTTGACCGATGTTACCTATTCAACCTGCGATGTCGACCAGCCAGACTGGTTCATTCGAGCGCGCGAGATGGAATTGGACCACGACAGCTCTACCGGGGTCGCGCGCGGCGTCACCCTGAGGCTAAAGTCAACGCCCATTTTCTACCTCCCGTACGCCAGCTTTCCGTTGGATGATGCCAGGAAAAGCGGTTGGCTAGCGCCATCGATCGGTTACTCCAACGACAACGGTTTCGAGCTGGAAGCGCCGTATTACATCAATATCGCACCGAACATGGACGCCACACTGGTGCCAGGCTACATGAGCGAACGCGGCTTTATGCTTGGCGGCCAATACCGTTATCTGGCTGATGGTACGCGGGGCCAACTGGACTTCGATTACTTGCCCGATGACGACCTGGCAATGCGTGACCGCGGCTTTGGCAAGTTCGTACACAACACTCGGTTCAACGACTACTTTTCGTTGAGCGCAAACTTGCAACATGTGTCAGACGACGACTATTTTGAAGACTTCGGGCAAACCCTCTACGACGTTGCTCGCCGGGTGTTGCCCTCTACAGCGCAATTGGTAGGCAATGGAGAACTGTGGTCGGCCGCCATCGAATTGAACCATTTCCAGTCCATCGATCCGTTGTTGCCCGCGCAGCGTGAGCCCTATAACCGTCTGCCACGCATGACCTTCTTCGGAGAATTGCCCACGACCAACGGGTTTCGAGCAATGATCGACGCTGAGTATGCGCACTTCGACCGCGATGTCGGGGTTACCGGTGGTCGTATCGACCTGTTTCCGAACATCAACTACACCTATCGCACCGGTGCCGGCTTCATCGGCGGCAGCGCGGGTTACCGTCTGACTCAATATGACCTCGACAGTGTCGGCCCTGATCCAGATCGCGAATTGCCTATCGCCAACATCGACGGTGGTTTGTTTTTTGACCGACCGCTGCAGCTCTCGGGCAGTGATTGGCTGCAAACCCTGGAGCCGCGGTTCTACTACTTGTACGCCCCTTTTCGAGATCAAACAGATCTGCCACAGTTCGACACTCGCGCCCTCACCTTTGGCGTGCCCACTTTGTTCTCGACCAATCGATTTGTTGGCGCCGATCGTCAAGGTGATGCCAATCAGGTATCGGTCGCACTGACCTCACGATTGCTTAACCGCCAAACTGGTCACGAACTTTTGACCGCCACCATTGGTCAGATTTACTACTTCGAGGATCGGCGCGTGCAGTTGAACCCCAACGCCGCCCCTGAAACCGAAAGCAGCAGTCCGTTGATCGCTGAGCTGGACTATCGGCCATTCGATCGCTGGACCGCCTCGGTGGGCGTGCATTGGGACTTTGAAGATGATCAAGCCGACTATGGGCTGGCCCGTTTGCAATATCTGGACGGCGGCAAATTGGCCAACATCTCGTATCGCATGCGGCGCGACTCGGTGGAACAAGTAGACCTCTCCGCAATTTGGCCAGTGGGTGAACACTGGCGCCTGATTGGTCGCTACAACTACTCGCTGCAGGATAGCGAGCTGCTGGAAGCGATGGCAGGATTTGCTTACGAAGGCTGTTGTTGGGCAGTTCGCCTGCTTGGCCGGCAGTATGTGACGGAGCGTCTGGGCCCAAGGCGTGAAGGCGTTTTCCTTGAATTCGTATTCAAGGGTCTGGGCTCTGTCGGTCGTGATCCTGGCCGCCTGCTTGAAAACAGCATCCTTGGCTACAATGACTATCGCAATCAAAATGGTTGGTAACAATTAGATGAAAATTACAAACCTGGTGTGCGCTGTGCTGGCACTTGCCGGCGCGCATACCGCAAGCGCTCAAGCGCTGACCCCAATTGACTCAATCGTTGCCGTGGTCGAGAACGACATCATTCTGCGCAGCGAACTGGATCAGGCAGTCAACTCCCTGCGCCAGCAAATGGCCGCGCAACAGCAGCAGTTGCCGCCGCTGGATGTGGTTGAACGGCAGATGCTAGAACGCCTGGTTCTGGTGCGCTTGCAGCTGCAAAGGGCCGCCGAATCAGGAATTCGCGTCTCAGATGCCGAGGTCGACGAGGCAATGCAGCGAGTGGCCGAACAAAATGGCATTACCATGGAGCAAATGCGCGAGGCCATTACCCGGGATGGTTTCAGCTGGCTCGAATTTCGCAATGATATGCGAGAAGAGATCATCACTCAGCGTCTGCGCACGCGCGTAGCCAACTCTCGCGTTGAAGTGTCCGACACGGAGATCGATATCTTTCTGGCCAGCCGAGAGCTCGATCAGGGTGAAGTAGATCTATCTCATATCTTGATTGCCGTACCACAGGCCGCCAATCCGGAACAGGTCGCGGAAGCTCGGTCACGCGCCGATGAGGTCTATGATCAGTTGCTCAGCGGCGCTGACTTTAGAACCACCGCAATTCAGGTATCGGACGGACAACGAGCATTGGAAGGCGGCAACCTGGGCTGGCGACCGGCCGACCAGGTCCCGACCATCTTTGTTGAGCAAATTCGGGGCATGCAGGCCGGTGAAATCACCCGACCGGTGCGCAGTCCCAGTGGCTTTCATATTCTCAAAGTCAATGGCCGTCGTGAGATGACCGAGCGCATGGTTGAGGAATACAACGCACGCCATATCATGATCGCTGCCAATGAACTGGTGTCGCCCAGCGAAGCACAGGACATAGCACAAGACATCTATGACCGAATTATCGCGGGCGAGGACTTTGAGAGCCTGGCCAAAGAGTTCTCTGATGACTCCAGCACCGCCAACCTGGGCGGTGATATGGGCTGGTTCACACCGCTCACCTATGGGACGAGAGCCATGCAGGTATTCCAGGGCCTGAACGACGATGAGGTCAGCGAACCGTTTCAAACCAATGCCGGCTGGCACGTCATGCAAAGGCTTGCCACCCGCGAGCGCGACATGACCGAAGAGTTCATCCGCGACCAGGCTCGCGAAAGTATTCGCGCTCGCAAGGCCGAGGAAGAAACACAAACCTGGCTGCGTCAGCTGCGTGCCGAGTCATTCGTTGAGACACGATTGGAAGGCAGCGACCAAGCCAGCTAGCGCCACGGCGATGGACGTCCTACGCATTGTCGTGACGCCGGGCGAGCCAGCCGGTATCGGACCAGAACTGGCCGCGCAATTAATCGGCGCGGCCTTTAACGCGGAACTGGTGTTGGTAGCCGACCCAGCCCTGTTGCCGGCCATGCCGGTGGTTGACCGCCATGCCGAGCCCGTAGTTGGCAAGGTTTGTGTCGACCCGGTCAAACTTGATGCTCCAGCAAGGCCAGGGCAGCTGGACGCTCGCAACGCGGCTTACGTGCTGCGCACACTCGATCGTGCGATCCAATGGTGCCAAAGCGGAGACGCTGCGGCATTGGTGACTGGTCCATTGCACAAAGGCATCATCAACGACGCTGGGCTGCCTTTTACCGGCCATACCGAGTACTTGCAAGCCGCCTGCAATGCACCCGATGTGGTGATGATGCTGGCCTGTCCTGATCTGCGGGTCGCCCTGGTCACCACCCATTTGCCGCTGTCCCGGGTGCCCGAGCACATCACAACCTCATCGGTCCTTGCTACGTTGCGAATCGTCAATCACGATCTGCGTCGGCGCTTTGGTATTGCGCAACCGCGACTGGCGGTATGTGGTCTAAACCCACATGCCGGCGAAGGTGGGCACCTCGGCCTCGAGGATGATGAGCAGATTCGTCCTGCGATCGAGCAGGCTAGCGCTGAGGGAATGAGTGTTTCAGGGCCGTTGCCGGCCGATACTGCATTTACACCCCGCTATGTAAAAAACCACGATGCCGTGATCGCCATGTATCACGATCAAGGCTTGCCGGTACTCAAGGCCATCGGTTTTGGCCGATCCGTCAACATCACGCTGGGGTTGCCTTTGATTCGCACCAGCGTTGATCACGGCACCGCTTTGGATATCGCCGGTCAGGGCAAGGCCGACGTGAGCAGCCTCAAGGTGGCAGTCTCCAGCGCACTTGAGCTGGCCCAAAACGCCAAGGTGGAACCACTGCAATGAACCACCGCCCACGCCGACGCTTTGGTCAGAACTTCCTGCATGACCAAGGCATCATCAGCAAGATCCTTCGCAATATCGATGCCAGGCCCGAGCAAAACATCATCGAAATTGGTCCAGGTCAGGGCGCATTGACCTGGCCCTTGCTGGCCGCCGCCGGTGAGTTGACAGTGATTGAGATCGACAGAGACCTGGCGGCCGCACTGCGCCAGGATGAACGTGGCCAGGGATTGACCGTCATCGAACAAGATGTGCTGACTGTCGACTTCTCGAAATTGCCAACCTCCATGCGCATCGTCGGCAACCTGCCCTACAATATCTCGACACCACTGTTGTTTCATTTACTGACCTACGCTGAGCAAATTCAGGACATGTATTTCATGCTCCAGGCTGAAGTGGTTGATCGCATGGCAGCTGCAGCAGGTAGCAGCGACTACGGCAGACTGAGTATCGGTATTCAGTACCATTGCGAAGTCGAACGTGTACTGCGTGTTCCTCCCGGTTGTTTTAATCCAGCACCCAAAGTCGACTCCGCAGTGGTCAAGTTGACGCCTCGACCACCGCGGTGGGCCTTGCAGGACCGAAAGGCGCTCGACCGGGTCGTGCGTGCAGCCTTCGGTCAACGCCGCAAGACGCTGCGCAATGGCTTGCGCAAGTTGATCTCGGATGAGCAATTTGCGGCTGTTGGGGTAGACTCATCGTGGCGGCCACAGCAATTGGCTATTGAAGACTACGTAAAATTGGCTAATCTGGTGGCTGACGGACAGTAGGTCCCAAGCAGAGGAAACGCTTTGAGCTCAGACCAATCAAAATACAAGATTCAGGTGAGTACGGTCACCATGTATCTGCCGGAGCAGTCCGACCCGTCATCACAGCGATTCGCATTCGCTTACACCATCACCATTCGCAATGTAGGCACCATCGCGGCACGCCTAACCCACAGACACTGGGTCATCACTGATGCCAGCGATTCGGTGCAAGAGGTCAATGGCGAGGGCGTGGTCGGCGAAACACCCACCATCGAACCCGGCGAACAATACGTATACACCTCGGGTGCCATGTTGACGACCAGTGTTGGCACCATGCACGGACATTATGACTTCGTCGCAAGCGATGGCCACCGTTTTGAAGCGGAGATTCCAGTTTTCACGCTGTCCATACCCCGTACTCTGCACTGAACAATGGCCACCTACGCCATAGGCGATGTTCAGGGTTGCCGCCCCGAGCTTGAGCAACTGCTGGAACGTATCAAATTCGACCCGGCGGCGGACAATTTGTGGTTCGTCGGCGATCTGGTGGCCAGAGGTGGCGACTCATTGGGCGTGTTACGGCTAGTGCACCAGCTCGGCAAGCGCGCCCGAGTCGTACTCGGCAATCATGACCTGCACCTGTTGGCGCAGTGGTCAGTATCACCGGCGAAACGACGCAAGGACGCCGAGTTTTCTGCTGTGTTCGGTGCCGACGATGCGCAGAAACTGAGGCAGTGGCTACAAACTCGGCCACTGGTGCACCGCGACAAGGCCTTGGGGTTCTCCATGGTGCATGCCGGACTCGCCCCGAGTTGGAGCCTAGGTGTGGCCAGGAGATTAGGCCGAGAGGTCGAGTCGGTTCTGCAAGGGCCTCGGGCCAACAAGTTCTTTCGCCGCATGTATGGCAACCGCCCCGCAGCCTGGGCAGACAACCTTCGAGGCTGGGATCGACTCAGGGCCATTACCAATTTTCTGACCCGAGTTCGCGTCATCGACAAAAAGGGCAATGCGATCATGTCATTCAAGGGCTCGCCGGAGCGGGTGAGGAAGAATCAGTTCGCGTGGTTTGATCACCCGAGACGCAAAGCTTTGAAAATGAAACTGGTATGCGGTCACTGGTCAGCATTGGGGCTACATACGGCACCACCGATCTATGCACTTGATACCGGCTGCGTCTGGGGCGGCCAATTGACAGCCCTGATGCTTGAAGATGAACGGCGGGTGATCACCGTTCCAGCCTTGCCGCACCGAAGGCGATAAGGACAACGAGCACAGGCACGGTTTGACCCGACTCCATCAGTCGACGTCCAACGCAACGCGCGTCACGCTGGCTGTCGGATCAATCACCACATCAATGTGGCTTTCCACTGCCAGCTCATGAATGACCGACTCGGGGCCGATGTTGAGCATCAGCGTGTTATGGCAGCCATCATCAGAATCCGGCAGCATCTCCCGCATGGTCAGTCGCCCCGATACTGTGGTGGCATGTAAATCGCCACTGGCGCAGGTCAATTCAAGATCGCCAACGATCGACGTGCCGGTTAGCCAGGCTTCTCCATCGATAAGGCGAACCGAACCGCCGACACGGGTACCCGTATCGAGCCGGATATCTCCGTCAATGACTTCGATGTCTTTTCGCACCACCAAATCATTGCCACCACGAACGCCACCATCAATGACACCGATCGACCCCACTTGAGCGCCGTCGCCGACAACGACGTTGCCATCAATGGCACGAGCAGATTTAACTGTTGCCCGGTCGCCGATTCTAAGATTGCCGTCAATCGATCTGAGGTTTCCTTTCGTCGCCCCGCGTTCCACGCTGGCACCGCCAATCTTTATCACACAAGCAGAAAGACAAGTCGCACAAGCGGCTGCCATGAGCATCATTCGAATCATTTTCTTAGCCTTTGGTTCCAAATTCGGCCCGTTCTTGGGTCTTATCTCATTTCGCTCCATCCGAAATGGAAAACGTGTACTCACGTACACGCACTGATTGCCGATTAGTTACAAGGCTAGTCGGAGTGGTCCATGTCGCGTTTGAATGCCACCACCACCGCCATGGCGTCATCAAGCTGATCATCTTCGACCGCAACGGTGACCAGACCGGCTGCGGGCAACTCGCCGATTCCTCCGGTCAGAAAACCACCATTGACGAAACTGTTGATGCCGGCGTCGTCCAGACGGTGTGCCAGCAAGTTGGCATCAATCAGATCATTGGCGTGATAAACGATGATCATGCGGGCAGACTCCAGTCGATCGGCTCGGCACCGTGCTGTTGCAAATATTGGTTGGCTGCGGAAAAGTGGCGGCAACCGAAAAAGCCTCTATGGGCAGATAATGGCGAGGGGTGGGGGGCGCGCAAGATCAGATGTTTCGAGGCGTCGATCACCTGGCCCTTTTTCTGCGCATGGCTGCCCCATAAAAGGAACACCAAGTGCTCCCTCTCACCGGATAATTCAGCGACAATACGATCGGTAAAGCGCTCCCAACCCTTGCCCTGATGGCTACCTGCTTGCTGCAACTCTACGGTCAAAACCGCATTTAGAAGCAACACACCTTGTCGTGCCCAGCTGGAAAGGTCGCCGTGAGCGGGCCGGTCGATGCCAAGATCGATCTCTACCTCTGCAAAGATATTGCGCAATGATGGCGGCACTGCAACGCCACGAGGTACGGAAAAGCATAGTCCATGCGCCTGTCCCGGGCCGTGATAGGGGTCTTGGCCCAGAATGACCACACGAACCTGCTCGAAAGGAGCCGAATCCAGAGCATTGAATATCTTTGGTCCAGGCGGAAAAATCGTCGCGCCCTGCTGTTTGCGCTGCGCCAAATACGTTCTGAGTTCGGCCATGTAGCCTGCGCTGAACTCATCTGCCAGCCGGCGCTTCCAGGAATCGTGCAGGCGCACCTGCTCAAGTCGCGTCTCAGCCACCCTTCAATTTCAATTGGAATCGGACCTTGTTGATGAGCAAGCGCTCTTCGATCGGCTTCTCCACCAGGTCGTTGGCACCAGCCCGCAACAATGTGGTCTGATTGCTGTGGTTGTCATCACCGGTCATCACCAAAATCGGCATTTGCCGCCGATTCAAGTTCAGGTCCCCGCGTACGGTCAGCAGCAGTTCTTTGCCAGTCAAGCCGCCTTTCAGGTAGACATCGGTCAGTACCAGGTCTATGTCTTGAGCGTTCTCCATTAGCTCCAGCGCTTCTTCGACGGTGGTGACGTGATGGACCTCTAGCCCATTGCGCTTGAGCATGCGACTGGTCGCCAAGGCGACGACCTTGCTATCTTCGACGTAAAGGATGCGCCCGGTGACCCGGTCATCGGGGCGAATGTAGCCCTGAATAAACGCAGCCAGGGCTTTGAGGCCCATGGACTTGTCAAAGTAGTCGGTAATGTCTGCCGACAGGTCGCGTCGGTACATGCGCTCCTGAGCATCGCCAGAGACCACGATGATCGGCATATAGGCCTGGCCGGCGGCGCGGATTTTCTTCGATAGCTGGTCGCCATCCATGTCCGGCAGGCGCAGCGCGGTGGTGACCAGATCAACAATTCCCGACTCGCAACACACCAGGGCCTCGGAACCGGTGGAGCAACACACCACCTCAACGTTATCCAGTTCCTGGCGTAGCAGTTTTTCGATCACTGAACGAGTCACTTTTGACGAGTCAACGACGACGATCCGTGGCGCGTCTACGGCACTGTGTCTAGCTTGTGATTGCGTCATATATCAGCTGCGGCCTTCATGTCGGCTCTATTTCTCTCAGGTGTCGCCGGACCGCCAATCCAGACCCTAACCACCCAAGCAAAGCGCTCACCAAAATCAATTGTACACCGTACATCAAGCCAGCACCCGCCAATTCGAACGACTCGCCGTAACTGGACGCCAGCTCGGCGACCGGCCCGCTCAACAGCACAAATGCGATCAACAGCAAAACCCACGCCAACGCGCCGCCGAGCAAACCGTACCAAAACCCGGTGTATAGAAACGGGCGGCGCACAAAAGCGTCGGTAGCGCCAATCAGTTTGCTGACCATGATCTCTTCACGCCGATTGAGAATGTCCAGTCGTATAGTGTTGCCAACCACCAGCAGAACGGCCAAAGCAAACAACACCCCGACGACCTCTATGCCCCTACCGACAACACGCACGATAGCGGCCAGTCGCAACATCCAGTCGAGATCGTACTGCGCGAAATCTACGTCACCGTGCTGCTCGATCTGTTCAATAAGCTGATGCATCTTGGCCGCTTCGAACGAAGCCGGCTGTGGACTGACGATGACCACAGCCGGCAGCGGGTTGTCTTGCAAGGCATCGAGCGCATCACTGAAGCCGGAGAGCTCGCTGAATTCCGACAATGCCTGATCGGCGGTCATGGCCCGTACCGATTGCACCGAATCGATGGACTCGAGCTCAGTGGCCAATGCGGCCAACGCCGTCTCGTTCAGCGCATCACGAGCAAATACCGTGATCTCCCCCAGCGACCGTCCACTTCGGGTCGCCCCTTCAAGGTTTTCGATAGTCAATAAAAACACGCTCGGCAAGGCCAGCGCGATGGCGATGACACTGACAGTCATCAAGGCACCCAAGCCACTGCGCCAGATTCGTCCAAGACTGGCCAGCAGCGTGTAAAGATGAAGCATGCACAACCCGACCAGGCGCTTCGACAAGCCGCCGCTGCGTTGAGTCTTCATGCCTCTGCCTGCCCGCGACGCACGTCGTCAATCAACTTGCTGGCGTTGAGCACCAATACGCGGCGAGCGATCCGCTTGATCAAGGCAATGTCATGGCTGGCGATCAATACCGTCGTCCCCAGTTCATTGAACACCATGAACAGCTTCATGATCTCCTCTGACAGCGCAGGATCGAGGTTTCCCGTCGGCTCGTCGGCAATCAACAAGGCCGGGCGACCAACAACGGCTCGCGCGATACCCACCCGCTGCTGTTCACCACCAGATAACGCAATCGGGTTGAGGCGCTCTTTGCCCAACAGCCCCACCTTGTCGAGCGCAGCGCGAACTCGACGACCAATCTCGGCACTGGAATGCCCGGCGATCATCAGTGGCAACGCGACGTTGTCGTAAACATTGCGATCGAATAGCAGACGGTGATCCTGAAACACCACGCCCATGCGGCGACGCAATGCAGCAATCCCTCGACCTTTCACCTGGTTGAGATTGCGACCACCCATAAACACCTGGCCGTAGCTGGGTCGCTCTATGATGGCCAGCAGTTTCAACAGCGTGCTTTTGCCGGCACCGGAATGCCCGGTGAGAAAAACCATCTCGCCAGCTTCGATCTCGAAACTTAGATCTGACAGCGCCTGGTGGCCGCCTGGGTATCGTTTGCTGACGCGATCGAAGCGAATCACGACACGAGTTGGTTGATATCAAAGATCGGCAACAAGATGGCCAGCACGATCATCAACACCAGCCCGCCGACAGCGAGGATCATCAGCGGCTGGATCAGGCCAATGGCCGCCTCCAGCCAGTCAGAGTAATTGCGCTCAAGGTGATCGGCCGAACGCTCAAGCATTGGCGCCAACTCGCCGCTGCGCTCGCCGCTGGCCACCAGTTGCAGGGCCACCGGCGGAAACCAGCCCCCTCGTTCAAGACATTGAGCAAGCCCTTCGCCTTCGCGCACACGCCGGGCGGCCAGTTCGACCTGCGCGCGTATGGGCAGCACCGAGATCACGCCAGAGCTGACATTGAGCGCATTGACCACGGTCACGCCGCTCGACAGCAGAATACTGAGCGTTCGCGCAAATCGGGCACTGGCCAGGGTCTTCATCAACCGTCCAATGACGGGCATCACTAGCAGCCCGATCTGGATCTGGTGTCGCAATTGCTCATTGCGCCAGACCACCACGCCAATGATTGTGATCAACGCAAACACGATCAGTAGCACCACACCCCACTGTGTGACGAAATCGCTGACAGCGATCAACAAGCGTGTTAACGCAGGAAGTTCCTGATTGAGGTGGGTAAACACCTGCATCACCTGCGGCACAACATAACCCACCAGGCCTCCGGCGACCGCAATCGCCACCAGCGCCAGCAGTGAGGGATAGAGCAGGGCCAGCAATGTGCTGCGTGCCAGGGTGGCGCTAGCCTCGCTGTAGTCGGCCACACGCTCCAGAACTTGATCGAGTTTACCGCTTTCCTCACCGGCCTCGACCGTGGCGGCCACCAATTCGGGGAATGCTCGCGGGAATTCGCGCATGCCGCTGGCCAGCGAATAGCCCTCGTTTACACGAGCGCGCAGCGCCGCAACGATTCGCTGCTGGCGGCGACTGGTCAACTGTTTGGTAATGGCAGCCAGGGCCTCGGCCAGCGGCAAGCCAGCTCGAACCAAGGTCGCCAATTGACGCATGATCGCGGCACGTTCGGTGCGCCATAGCCGATCACCGGAACGGCGTCCGGTGCCATCAATAGCCTTGACATCGAGGGGCGTCAGACCACGGTCGCGTAGATCCTGCCGAACCGCACGCGCCGTTTCACCCTGGACTACGCCGTCTCGTTGTCGGCCCTGGCGATCCAGGGCGGTGTATTCAAACGCGGCCACGTTCGCGGGTTACTCTAAAGACCTCTTCCAGCGATGTCTCGCCAGCCAAGGCTTTGCGCCAGCCGTCATCGAGTATGGACTCCGAATGCTGGCGAGCCGCCGCATTCAACTCAGCCTCGGAACTGGCATTGTTAATCAACTCGCGCATCGGCTCATCGATGGCAATCAGCTCGTAGATACCGGTGCGACCACGGTAGCCGCTACCAACGGCGTCGGGTGCTGGCCGATACAGGGTCGGTGGCTCGATGTCTGGTCGACCGGCAACCGCGCAGTCGCTGGCGCTCGCGACGTAGGCCTCGGCCGTTGCCGGGTCCAGGCAGCGCACCAGGCGTTGTGCCATCACACCCACCAGCGAGGACGACATCAAGAATGGTTCCACGCCCATATCGCGCAAACGCGTAATGGCACCGACCGCGGTGTTGGTATGCAGCGTCGATAGCACCAGATGACCAGTCAAGCTGGCTTGCACTGCGGTACTGGCGGTTTCCAGGTCGCGAATCTCTCCGACCATCACCACATCTGGATCTTGTCTCAAGATTGCCCGCAAACCGCGTGCAAAGCTCATTTCAACCTTGGTATTGACTTGCGTTTGACCGACGCCGTCGATGTAGTACTCGATTGGGTCTTCAACCGTCATGATGTTGCGCTGGCGGCTGTTCAAATGATTCAGCGCGGCGTACAACGTGGTGGTCTTTCCTGACCCGGTCGGCCCGGTCACCAACAAGATGCCGTGCGGCCGTTGAATCAGATCGACCAGCCGTTCGCGTACATCATCGCTCATGCCGAGTTGCTTGAGGTCGAGCCGCCCAGCTTGTTTGTCGAGCAGACGCAACACCACGCGTTCGCCGTGCCCCGATGGCAGGGTAGAAACACGCACATCGACCGGGCGGCCGGCAACGCGAAGGGAAATGCGGCCATCCTGAGGCACACGCTTCTCGGCGATGTCCAGATCGGCCATGACCTTGATTCTCGATACAATCAGGTTGGCCAGGCTGCGCTGCGGGGCCAACACTTCCTTGAGCTCGCCATCAACACGAAAACGCACCGACAAGCGACTTTCAAACGGCTCAATGTGGATATCTGAGGCCTGCTCTTTTACCGCCTCGGTCAGCAAGGCATTGATCAGGCGAATGATGGGTGCATCATCGTGGCTATCGAGCAGATCGTCAGGCTCCGGTACTGCATCAGCCAATGACATTTCGAGCGTATCGCCCAGATCGGCCACCATCTGTGCCGCATCCGATGCGCCCTGTTCGTACAAGCGCTGAATCAAGGCCTCGTACTCGGCAATCGGCATCGATTTGATTTCGATCGGTGAGGCGGCGAAGCGGCGCAGTTCGGCGATCACCCAGGGCTTGACGTCACTTCGACAGGCCACCACCACGTGGTCTCCAGAACGATCAAACAAGGTGGCACCATGGCGGCGAGCAAACCCGAACGGCGGACGATTGAGTTCCGAGTGCATGGCAACCAAGGCCTACTGCCCGCCATCTTGGTTGGATGGCTGCTCCAGCGTCGGCAATATCGGCAGCTGTTCCGGTTCGAGGCCACTGTAGCCCTGCTGCGCCCGACGCTGTTCTTCGCGAATGTAGTTGTATTTGGCGCCGGTCACATAATCGGCCAGTCCGGGGTCAGACAGAATCCGTGGACGAATGAAGATCATCAAGTTGCGTCGCGTGCGTTTGGTTACGCGGTATTTGAACAGATTACCCAGTAGTGGGATGTCGCCCAATGCGGGTACTTTTTGTACCGTCTCCTCAACGTCCTCGTCGATCAATCCGCCCAGCACCAGGGTCGCATTGTCGGACACCATGACACTGGTGGTCAGGGTTCGTTTGTTGGTGACCAAGTCAACTGCCCCACTGGTGTTGGACAGCGAGGAGACTTCCTGTTGGATATCCAAAATGATCGAATCGCCTTGATTGATATGAGGCGTTACGGTCAAGGTCAGGCCGATCTCCTTGCGTTCAATGGTCTGAAACGGGTTCACCGCCCCACCTGAGCTGCCGGTGTTGGAGAACTGCCCGGTCAAGAACGGGACTTCCTGACCAACCTGGATTTGTGCTTCCTCGTTATCCAGCGTAACGATCGATGGCGTCGAAAGCACATCCGAATCAGTATCCGATTCCAGCGCGCTGACCAGTGCTCCCAGTTGCAAAACCTCGCCGTCCAGACCAGGAATGGACGCTGTCCCGGCCAGATAGCCCAGGTTCAGACCCGGGCCAACTGCAAGCGGGTTGACCGAAGCACCCAGGATATTGTTGCTACCAGCGAAATTGGTACCGCCGACAGCGTTGCTGTCGTCCGATGCGATTTGCCATTGCACGCCCAGTTCATTGATGAAATCGACAGAGACTTCAGCGATAACGGCTTCGACCAGGACCTGTGCGCGCCGAATGTCCAGGCGTCGAATGATTTCTGCCAGCTCGCGAAAACGCGCAGGCGGTGCCGATACCACCAACGCATTGGTTTCAGGATGGGCATGCACCGACACGTCATCACCAGAATCTTCACCTTCCTTGCCGCCTCGGGCGACGCCCTCCAAAATCGGCAACAGGCTCTCGGCCGACGCGTAGTTCAAGTAAACCACTTGTGTTTGCTCGCCACTTTCCAGTGGCGTATCGAGGTGGGCGATCAATGAGCGCATGCGCAAGCGGCTTGATGGGTCACCACCTAGCAAAATGGTATTGGTCCGCTCGTCGGCCACAATGCGGCTCTCCTCACCGCCACTGCCGGACAGCAGGTTGAGCGTTCGCACTACTTCGGCGGCACTGGAGTGTTCCAGGCGAATCGCCTCGATCTGCTGATCCGCCGCTGAGTCGATGCGTTTTACGATAGACAGCACGCGATCGAGATTACCCGCCCTATCGGCCAGGATCAGCAAGTTGGCCGGTGCGTAAGCACTGACCTGCGCCTGTGCCGGCATCATCGATTTGATGACATTGACTACGTCCGCTGCCGGTACATGCTCAATTTTAACGATTCGCGTCACCAGGTCGTCCGGGGCCAGATCCTGAGTGGTCGCGGTAGGAATACTGTCGGTTTGCGCCTGGGTTTCAGGCACAATTTTTGTCGCCGAGCCACTGGGGACTGTGGCGTAGCCATGGACCCGCAAGACACTCTGAAACAGTGAATAGATGCCATCAGCATCCAGTGGTGTCGATGAAATCACCGTCACTTCACCCGTGACTCTGGGGTCAACCACAAAGGTTTTTCCCGTCATCTCAGCGACCGTGCTCACCAGCACCTCGATATCAGCATCTTTCAGGTTTAGCACATGCTGAGCTTGTGCCGCGCCGGATATCAAGGCAGCCAACACAAACGCCGCTACCGCCTGAACCAAGCTATTGCGGGATCTGAATATCACGCGTGTACTCCTTGCCATTGCGCCGATAGGTGACGGTCACCCGCCGCGCGCTTCTCAAGTCATTGACCAGTTGCATATAACGACTGGGATCATCCAGTTTCTGTCCGTTGACCGCCAACACTACATCGTTGGCACTCAAACCCAATTGTCTCAGCAGCGTGGCGTCGCGTCCGGCGTTGATACGAACACCGACCTGCTTGCCGTTCTCCATATGAGGCAGAACGCTGATGTTGTTGGCCAGCTTGGCCGGGTCCATGCGCATGCCGGAACGGATCGCGTTCCAATCCACCTGGGCGCCGGAGACAGCGGTGGCCACATTGGGAACGGCAGCTACCGGTGGCACTTTGATTTTGTCCGTTTGCGCTGCGGACGTCTGTTCCATCTGCAACTGCCTGGGCTCGCCGTTGAGCTCGATGACCACATAGTCAGCATGCACTTCAGTCAGGACGCTACCGCCCGGCAATTCGCCGCTAACGCTGAACACATCCTGATTTCCCGAGACATCCGCGATAATCGCCTTGCCCGCTCGCGGATCGGTCGATGCCAGGGTGCCGAGGAGTTTCAGGCCGCTGTCGGTGGCGACCCTTACTTGTTGTTGTGGTTGGACCGGCATCGCGCCGTGGCCAAACAAGTGCCAATCAGCGACGCTGGTGGTAACCAACGGTGTCTGCGCGTTATTGGCACTGGGGCTGCTACTGATCACCGGTAGCTGCGGTTCACTGATGACCACCCAAAAACCACGCACGGCCGACCACGCGACCCACACCAGAAGTGCCGTGAACACCAGCATCGCCAACCAACGCGACCAACGAGGGTCGATATCTGGAGATAACTGCATCATGGCCCCCAACTGCGGAGCGAAGGTGCTGTGCTTTGCCTGACGGAGCCGCCTTTCATCTTGTACTATGTGCCGACGTTAAGCGTACGTGAGCTTATAAAGTGTTGAACTGTAGCAGAATTTTGCGTTCGCCTTGGTGCTTGTTTAAGCGATCCGGGCCAATCGCCTCGAACAATAGCAAATTTGGCCGGCTTGTGGCGGCGCTATTGCTGTCAATAGTGGCCGCGTGCAACGCACAAGATCCCTCAGATGAGGCCACGGCAGATACTGCATGGGCTGTGGAGCAGCAGTCGAATGAGAGCACGACTGCGGCAGTAGAGGAGACGGACAGCGCGCTGGCCGAGAACGCTGCTGCGGTTGTTGACGACGCGGCGGATGGGGCATCCGAAATATCGCTGGCTGAGCAAGAACCACCGGATGCCTTGTGGTTGTCACAGCAGGCGGTCAACGATCCCTTGGTGGCCCGGATTCTGAAACCGTCTTTGGATGACCTTGATCCGTCCGCCAACGGTCACCTGATACGTGTTCTTGTCAGCTACAACAACACCAACTATTTCCTGGTACGAGGGCAACAGAAAGGACTCGAGTACGAGTTGATGCAGCGCTTCGAGAAATTTCTAAGCGAGCGTCTGGGCGAATCCAAAAAGGACGTCCACCTGGTATTTGTGTCCGTCCCATTCGATCAACTGATTCCATCGCTGCTGGCGGGTTACGGCGATATCGCAGCCGCTGGGCTGACCATCACACGCGCTCGATCCGAGCAGGTGGCCTTTACTCAGCCGTACCGCCGCAACGTCACTGAGGTCGTTGTGCGCCATCGTGCGGCTGCTGCGATCAACGGCGTTGAAGACCTGGCCGGAAAAACGGTCTATGCACTGGCCGGCTCCAGCTATATTGATCACCTGCAACAGCTCAATCAGAGCCTGCTAGACCAGGGCCAGGCTGCGATTGATGTGCAGCCGGGCGATCAGACCCTACAGTCTGAAGACTTGCTACAAATGGTCAATGCCGGCGTGTATGACTACATGGTCGTCGACAACCACATCGCCGATTTGTGGGCGTCGGTGCTGCCAGACATCATCGTCGAAGACGGCGCGCAACTGGCTGCAGAGCGCAACATCGCCTGGGCAGTTCGTCAAAACAACCCTGTGCTTGAAGACAAGCTCAATGAGTTCGTTGCCGAACACAAACAAGGCACCCTGCTCGGCAATATCTTTTTCAAACGCTACTACGGCGGGGTCAAGTGGATCACCAATCCACTCAGTCCGGAAGTACGGGAGCAGCTCGATACCTACATTGCCTACTTCAAGAAGTACGGCGAGCAATACGATATGCCGTGGCTGAAGATTGGCGCGCTGGCATTTCAAGAGTCGGGCCTCGACCAGAACGCCAGAAGCGGCGCTGGCGCGGTCGGCGTAATGCAGATCAAGCCGTCCACTGCGGCCGACAAAAATGTAGGTATCCTGGATGTAGAAAGCAGCGCTGAGAACAACATCCACGCTGGCGTCAAATACCTTGCATTCCTGCGCAACCGTTACTTCTCAGATCCAGAAATGAGCCCGCAGGCACAAATCGACTTTACCTTCGCGGCGTATAATGCGGGCCCGGCGCGAGTGCGCAGGATGCGAGACAAGGCGCGTGAAGCCGGTCTCAATCCCAACGAATGGTTTTTTAACGTCGAGCACATCGCCAGGCGTGAGATTGGCCGCGAGACCGTTGAGTACGTCGCCAACATCAACAAATACTATGTTGCCTTCAACTCCATTCTGAAGCAGGCGACCCCCTAAAAGGAGAAATGTCCCTATGCGATCAATGACTAAAGCCGCAGTGCTGGCCCTGCTGATGTCGACGGCACCCGCGCACGCCCTAATGCCCGAGAGTGGAATTTTCGTTATCGAAGGATTGGGCGGCGTCGGCCTTGATCTTGAAATTCAAGACAACTTGCTCGGCATGGGCATCTATACCTACGACCCGGTTACCGGTGACCCGCTGTTCTATACCAGCGCCAACTTCATGGAAGGCGACAGCCACTACGAGGGTACGCTGGATTACAATTTCGGCGGTTCCAGCCTCGGTGGTCCGTTTTTCCAACATACCGTCATCATCGGCGATGGCGGCAACGTGACCATCGACTTTGAGGACGCCCACTCCGGCACCATCAGCTTTGAAAACATCGCCCTGGCCGGTCTTCCAGAAGCCAAGGGAACACCCGCCGTCTACAACTTCCAGCGCGCATTCTTTGGCTTTGGCCCCAGCATGATTGAGCGCTTGATGGGTGAATGGTCGATCACAACGGACTTTGGAGTATTCAACCCAGCCTTCCCGTTTTCGGGCGATGTTTTGATCTTTGATGTATTTGAATCCACACCGGAGGGTGATTTCATCGACGGTTGCCGACCGGCCAGCATATTGGCCGGAGAATGCACCGACGCAGATGTGATCGCGCATGGTGCCGTGGCCGCCTACGACGAGGTCAACGAAGAGTTCGTGGTTCTCCTCGATGACAGCACCAACTTCTGGATGGAGTTTTTCTTTCCCGTAGTCGGTGCTCGGCGTGCCGACGGCGTGGTGGAGTTCTACCCTAAGCCCGATCTGCACAACAACATTTTCAGCCCGTTGCGAGGCCTTCGGACGGCTTCACGCGCTTTCGTAACCACCGGCAGTGGCCCGGCGGGCGACGGCGACCCCAGCACCTTAACCCGGGCCAGCTCCAAGTCACTTGGCAACGACTCAAGAGCGCTATCGATACCGAGCGAGCCGCGCGTGATTGAGGACCCTGTCGAACAGCAAAAGGTTGATAGAAGACGCGCCTTCACCGCGCGCTTGAAGCAGCGCCTGGAACAAAACAAGCAAGAGCGCCTTAATCTGTCGGACGAGTGATTAAGCCATCAGCAAGTACTTATGCCGGGAAATGTCACTGCGGCGCTTGCCGTATTCGACTGACCTGGCCGGCTGGCGAGCCGATTCCGGCTCGCCGCTGCCTCTGCTCCTTCTGTCAGCGGCACGGTGCCATTTGGACCTCACACCCCAAAGCAGACTTGCTGATCGGCAGCAATGGACCATTCCAGCGTTACCGATTCGGCACGGATACAGCTGACTTTTTGCTTTGCTCGACCTGCGGTGTAAGTCTGGTAGCGCTAAGCCATATCGAAGGAGGAGACTATGCTGTTGTCAATATCAACTGCCTAAAGCCACCGGTGCCTACCGAGCCGCCACAGGACAATGATCTTGATGGCGAACAACTTTTGTCGCGACTGCAACGCCGGGCTGCTCGCTGGATCGCCAACGTATCATTTGGCAAAGAGCCTTGATCGCATTTGTAATTTCTCCAAGCCTCAAGGCATAGTGATTCTCCATTCACTGAGGATTCAGCGTTGACCACGTCGTTCAGTCGCCTGCTTATTGTCATTGCCGTGGTCGCTTGCCTGTCGCTGGCGCGGGACTTCTTCCTACCGATCGTGATCGCCGTGTTGTTGACCCTGACCTTGTCCCCAGGAGTCAAATGGCTAACACGTATCGGCTTGCCGCGCGTACTCTCCAGTGTTTTGATGACCGCCGTTGCCTGCGGTTTGATCGTTGGTGCCCTGTGGTTGGTGACGCCGGCCATCGCCCAGTGGATGACCACCGCGCCCGACAAAATTGAACGGGCACTTGATGTTGAAGACGATTTCCGCGATACCCTGCAAACGTTGAAAGAAACCTCCGACAAGGTCAGCGACGCCGTCGATGAGATCGTGCCCAGTGATGCTGATGCGCCGCAGCCACTGGTGGTGACGGAGAAAACCTGGTCTTCGAAGCTCCTGACCAACATTCAGAAGGCATTCGGTAGCCTGTTGCTGATCCTGGCTTTGACGCTGTTTCTGTTGTCCACGGGCGATGGTCTGGTGCTCAATCTAATTCGATTGCGCCCTCACAGCAGCTCGCGTCGGCACTTGATTCGATTGTTCCGCCGACTGCGCTATGAAGTTGGGCGCTACCTGGGGGCAGCATTTCTAATTAACCTGACCACAGGAACGGTGACCAGCATAGGCATGTGGCTGCTCGACATGCCCATGCCATGGACCTGGCTGGTTCTGGTCACCTTGCTGCGTTTTATACCCTACGTTGGTGTAGGCCTGATCATCACACTGTTGACCCTGGTCTCGCTGACGCACTTTGACACCTTGACCCATGCCCTGATCGCGCCAGGCGCGTTTCTGGTATTGACCACCATCGTCGGCATGTTCATCGACCCCATGGTTCACGGCGTCCGGCTGAGCGTAAACCCGGTGATCGTATTCATTTCTGTTTTGTTTTGGGGCTGGTTGTGGGGCATTGCTGGAGCCATTATCGCCGTGCCGATGTTGACCATCGGTCTGGTGGTTGCAGACAGCATGCAATGGACTCACATTACCCGTACGGTTGTCGCCAAGTAAGCCCTATCAACTACTCTTTGAGGCCCGCGTATGACGCAATTTGCCAAACTTCCTGTCGTTGACAACGCTCAGAAGTCCCCCCGTAGAGTGGGGTATGAACTCGAATTTGCGCAGATCGAGCTGAAAACGGTCGCACAGATCTTGAGCGAAACACTCAAGGGCGAGATTGAGCGCAAGAGTGAAGCTGAGTGGCTAGTCGACTCCGAGCTCGGACCGTTCATCGTTGAGCTCGACTGGTCGACCGGCAAGGCAGCCGCGCGTGAGCGCGCGAAACAGATCGAAGATGAAGACGACCCACTGGCTGAATGGCTGACCAAGCTGGCCGGCCAGCTGGTGCCGGTGGAGATCGTCTGCCCGCCAATCCCAGTGGACAAGATCGAACTGCTTGATCCGGTAATTGAGCGTCTACGCGATGAAGGTGCCGTCGGCACCGAGCAATCTGTGGTCTATGCGTTTGGCTTGCATATCAACGTTGAGCTGCCAGACGAGCAGGCGTCAACCATCGCCAGATACATCCAGGCTTACGCGCTCTGCCAGGACTGGCTGGTGCAACGTCACAACGTTGATCTGGTGCGGCGGGTGACACCCTACATCAACCTGTACCCGCAAGAGTACGTCGAGCAGGTTCTGAAGTACGACGAGTCGATCAGCATGGAGCAACTTATTGATGACTACCTTGAACATAACCCGACGCGCAACCGGGCGCTCGACATGCTGCCCATCTTCAAACACTTCGATGAAGACAAGATCGTAAGCACGCTGGACGACGCTCGCATCAACGCACGGCCTGCGTTCCACTACCGCATGCCCAACTGTGAAATTGAACAACCCGGCTGGGGCCTTGCTCAGGCATGGAATATCTGGTGTGTCATCGAAACGCTAACTTGCGAGCCCGAGATCCTCGCCGATATCGCGGCACAATGGACGGAGCACGCCGACAGCATGATTCCATTTCAGGATCAGGCCTGGCACGCGACTCTCGACCAAATCCTCGACCAGATCAACAAATCCGGAAAGTTCTCGTCGTTGTAGGGCGCGCGTTGCATGGCTAACAGACGACCCATTATCGGGGTTACCGGCAACCATCGACGGCTGTCTCCGTCCTGGATTTGCATCAGGCTCAGTGTCTTTCTGACCGGCGGAACAGCTCGGCGAATCAGCATTCGTCACAGCGTCGATCTCAAGACGCTGGACGCCATCATTGTCAGCGGTGGTGATGACATACACCCCTCCCTGTACGGCGCCGAGGAGATGCCCAAGGCGGTGTATGACCCGAAGCGAGATGAACTGGAACAAGCCCATATCCACCACGCACTGGATCATGGCTTGCCGCTATTGGGCATTTGTCGCGGCCATCAACTGATCAACGTGGTGTTGGGCGGCAAGCTGCACTCCGACATTCGTGACCTGCGCAAGGCCACATCCAACCGCGGAACGATACTGCCTCGCAAGACAGCGTTGCTCGAGAGCGCTAGTCGCATCCACCAAGCCATTGCCAAAGACCAGATCAAAATCAACAGCTTACACCACCAGGCTGTCGATAAGCTTGGCGACGGTATGCAGGTCTCAGCCCGCGATCTGGATCACTTTGTGCAGGGTGCAGAGCACCAGGACAAGCTGGTTTTCGGCGTGCAATGGCACCCCGAATACCTGTTCTACTTGAGTGATCATCGCGCCATATTTGGACACCTGATCAGTCTGGCTCGCCAAAGGCTGCTATAGCATGACCGGTTACCTGATACTTTTTAGCTCTTCGTTTCTGGCCGCAACGATATTGCCGTTCTATTCCGAGGTTGTTTTGTTCGCGCTCATTCGGCAGGGCGAGCCGGTGGGCATGCTGATCGCCGTGGCCACTCTGGGCAACACGCTGGGCGCCGTGGTCAATTGGGCCTTGGGACGATACCTGCTGCATTTCAAGGATCGCAAGTGGTTTTACTTCAAGGACCACCAGATCGCTCGCATGCAAGCGTGGTTCAATCGCTATGGTGTCTGGACCCTGCTGTTGGCGTGGATGCCGCTGGGCGGTGATGCCTTGACCTTTATCGCCGGTGTAATGCGTGTTCGGCTGGCGCTGTTCTTTGTACTGGTCGCAATTGGCAAGTCACTACGCTACGTCGCCGTGGTCTATTTGACCCAGTTGTCGATGCAGTTGGTGTGAGCTGTGCGATGGGGTTGACCCGTCACCGATAATCCGGGTTTGGGTGGTCGAAACGGCAGCCGGCATCCCACTGTGACCTCTGGTTACCGTGAGCCGGGATTCCGCCAGCGTCCTTCAACATGCGCGCCATGTGCATCAGGTTCCATGTCATGAACGTGGTGTTGCGCTGCGTGAAGTCGTTGCTTGGACCGTTTGAGCCGTCATCAGCATAGGACTCTCCGGGACCCGCCTCACCGATCCAACCGGCATCGGCCTGTGGCGGGATGGTATAGCCAAGATGCCCCAGGGCATAAAGCACGGTCATCGCACAATGTTTGATGCCATCCTCATTGCCGGTAACGATGCAGCCTGCAGTGCGCCCGTAATAGATGTACTGCCCTTTGTCATTGAGGTTGCCTGACTCGCCATACAGGCGCTCAATCACCCGCCGACATACCGAACTCTCTTCGCCCAACCAAATCGGTGTGCCCAAAACCAGGATATCGGCATCCATGATGGTCTTGCGCAAATGCGGCCACTCATCGGTGTCGAAGCCGTGCTCGATCATGTCTGGATAGACGCCAGGTGGAAGGTTGAGGTCCACCGCCCGAACTGAACTGACGGCGACGCCGTTGGCCTCCATGATGGCACGTGACACCGACATCAAAGCATCGGTATGCGACAGCGAGGGCGATGGCTTCAAAGTGCAATTGACATACACTGCCGACAGATCAGAGAAGTCGAAACGGTGGCTCTCGCAGTCCTTGCGTTGGCGTTCACTCAATGTCATGACCGACCCTCAATGAGGTTGCTGCGGAAAAACAAGTGTAACAGGGGCTCTGATAGGCGAAAGCGCGTGTTACTTATGCCAGTCGCTTGAAGTTGTAACTTTCCGCAAACTGACGCGTATGCGAAGCGAAACCCGGATTTTGGAGACCTTGGATGAAAGCTACAGTTAAGTGCCTGGGAACAGCGATCTTGGTCGCTAGCCTTAGCGGCTGCGTAATTCATGTCAATGATGACAATGAATATGACTACGACGATTGGGACGATACCAGCGCCTCGGACAATTGGCAGGAACGACAACGCTACAACCGGCGAGCCATTCGTGAATTGGCGGTGGGCGATGAAATCAACAATGTCATGGCGCAAATGGGCGACCCTGACTTCATGGATGTGTTTATGCGAGATGAAACTGAAGTGCGTGTACTTCGTTACCGCACGCAGCACGAACATTCAGATGGTGTCACCAGTGAAGATGAAACCACGCCACTGGTGTTTGAGGATGGCTTGCTGGTGGGCTGGGGCGAACTTTCGTACCGGCGAGCCACCGGCCAATAGGCTGTGATCTTTCAGCCAGGCGGATAGTCCTCTGCTTTGAGGAAATATGAGGCCGCATGACAAGAAGACAGTGAGGCGGGCACAGTCCGCTTCGAAAATACAGTTGTATAGGGCACGCTTACGGGCCTATTAGATCTCTATGGTCTGTATTAGAAGGCTGCAACCGCAGCCCTCACTGGCCCTCTTTGCTCATAGCTTGCGCTGCGAGCCGGGCGGATAACTATCCGCTCTTAGGAATAGGCAACTAGGAGGAAAGGAGGGCCGGTGAGGCGGACATCGCCCGCATTAGAAAATGCAGATTGTCGAAAAGGCATGTGTATTACTCATTCTATTTCCACTGGTCTTGATTGGAACGCTGTAATGGCAGCCCTATAGTTGGGCTTGGAGCAGCCATCCATGGCGCAGCGCTTGGTCTTGGTAGGTAACCCCAGCCTCAACGTCCTGTTGAGTCGTTCGTTCCACTGCAGCGTGATATTGAGTCACCCCGCACCAACGTGGCTCACCCTAGTGATCCATCTTCAAAGTTTGCGCCAGCGAGCCTGGCGGATAGCCACCCGCTCTTAGGAATAGGCACTAGGAGGAAAGGAGGGCCGGTGAGGCGGACATCGCCCGCTTTGTAAATACAGTTGTAGTAGGTGCGTTCACTACCCTATTCGATCTTTTTATTTTTTGTATTAGAAGGGTGCAACCGCAGCCCTATAGTTGGGCTTGGAGCAGCCATCCATGGCGCAACGCTTGGGCTTGGTAGGTAAACCCAGCCTAAACGTCCTGTTGAGTCGTTCGTTCCACTGCAGCGTGACATTGAGTCACCCCGCACCAACGTGGCTCACCCTAGTGATCCATCTTCAAAGCTTGCGCCAGCGAGCCTGGCGGATAACTATCCGCTCTTAGGAATAGGCAACTAGGAGGAAAGGAGGACCGGTGAGGCGGACTATAGTCTGCTTGGAAAATACAGTTATAGAAGACGCATTTGAACACGCCCAATTCCTGCCGAGGCGAACATTGGCATCACTATTGCTGCGTGATGCCGATGGGGTTGCCTTCCGGGTCTTCAATCAGAGCAAAACGCAGATCTCCGTATTGCATTGGTGAAATTCTCACCTTGGCGCCCAACACCCGGGCCTTGTCGACGGTGCCTTCCAGGTCGTCGACTTCGACGTAAACCACAACTTCCGCCTTGCCTTCCGGCTCGTGACGTATCCCTGCAGTCGGTTCGCCTTCGACGCGAATGTCGCCGTACTGAAAGCCCGGCCCCGTTTCCTTGCGCACGATAGACCAGCCAAACAGGGCCGAGTAGAAGGCTTCCAGCGCGGGGCCGTTGCGACCGGCAAATTCGATGTGTTTTATTCTGCTCATGCTGGCTCCGAGGGTGGCGTGACGTAGTCCATAATACGCTGTTCTTCACTGCCTGGCTCAGGTGTCCAATCGTAACGCCACTGGGCCTGCGGCGGCATCGACATCAAAATTGATTCGGTGCGCCCCCGCGATTGCAGACCGAACAATGTGCCCCGATCGTATACCAGGTTGAACTCAACATAACGGCCGCGTCGATACAGTTGAAAGTCGCGCTGCCGTTGCTCATACGAGTGGTCTTTCCGCTTCTCTACGATGGGCACCCAGGCTGGCGCAAACTGCTCACCGACACTGCGAGTCAGTTCGAACGAGCGACTGAAGTTTGGGCCATCACCATCCGGGCTATCAAGGTCATCAAAAAATAGACCACCAACACCCCGGTGTTCGTTGCGGTGGGGCAAATAGAAGTACTCGTCACACCAACGACGATAACGCTGATACAAGCTGTCATCGAAAGCTGTCAGGGCTTTGCGCGCACAGCCGTGCCAATGATCGACGTCCTCGGAAAAAGGATAGTATGGCGTTAGATCGAAACCACCGCCGAACCACCACACCGGCGCTTCACCGTCTTTCTCAGCGATAAAAAAGCGCACATTCATGTGGCTGGTTGGCGCAAAAGGGTTGCGAGGGTGCATCACCAGAGATACGCCCGTTGCAGCAAACCTTCTACCTGCAAGCTCAGGTTTTCGGGCACTGGCCGACGGCGGCAACGATTGGCCGACGACATGGGAGAAATTGACGCCGCCACGCTCTATGACCTCGCCTCCTTCCAGCACTCGGGTATCACCACCACCGCCTTCCTCGCGGCGCCAGCGGTCGACATGCCAATCAACGGTCGGTTCCAGCCCACCAATCTGCTCGCAGATGGAATCTTGCAAGCCTTTCAGCCAGGCGATTACTTGCGCCAATTGTTCGTTTTCAGCCATTGCGCATCACCTTGTTTGTCTTGACGTCGCGTATCTCACTCGGCCGATCTCGACCTCCAACCGGGGCATGGATGACCAGCTCCAGCGCATGACCCAGCCGCTGCTGTACCGCCTCTGGCGTGGTCAATGCCGGTTCGCCGTGAACGTTGGCGCTGGTCGATACGATGGGGTAGCCAACGATCGCGGCCAAAGCGTGGGCGACCGGATGGGACGTCACGCGAACGGCAATGCCATCATGTGCGCCGCAGATCCACGCCGGTGCCTTTGGACCTTTCGGAAAAATCCATGTCGTTGGTCCCGGCCAGGTTGGCCGGGCACGGTCAAGCCACTGCGCATCGTCGTCGATCCACCCGACTAGTTGCTGCTCATCTGCAGCAATGACAATCAGGCCCTGATTTACGCTTCGTTGCTTCAACGTCAACAACGCATTGACCGTCTGTTCGTTGTCTGGATCGCAGCCTAGACCAAATACCGACTCGGTAGGATAGGCCACCAACCCGCCACTGAGAATACTTCGCGCGGCCCGCTCGATCTGGGTGCGCAGTGCTGATGCGGTCATTTCTTGCTGGCTTTCTTCTTCGTGGCCTTCTTGCGAGTGGTCTTCTTGCGAGTGGTCTTCTTTTTCGACGTTTTTTTCTTGCTAGCTTTTTTGGTCGTCTTCTTGGCCGCTGTCTTCTTGCTGGCAGCCTTCTTGCGACCACGCCGCGGACGACTCGGTGCCTTCTCCAGGATCTCCTGACACTGCTCCAGGGTCAGGCTCTCGGGCTCGACATCCTTGGGAATGCGACCGTTCTTGTCACCGTCAGTAATGTACGGACCATAACGACCGCGCAGAATCTGCACATCGGTGCCGTCAAAATGGCGAATCAAACGATTGGCATCCGCCTCGATCTTGGCGGCGATGATAGGCAAGGCCTGCTCGAGGGTAATGGTGTAAGGGTCCAGATCTTTGGGTATGGAAGCAAACTTGCTGCCGAACTTTACATAGGGTCCGAAGCGCCCAATATTGGCGGACACCGGCTCGCCATCTTCGGTTTCACCGAGCTGGCGCGGCAGTTTGAACAGCTCCAGCGCCTCGTCCAACTCAATGGTGTCCATTTTCTGACCGGGTCGTAGCCCGGCAAACTCAGGCTTGTCCTCATCGTCACGCGTGCCAATTTGCACATAGGGGCCATAGCGACCCATTCGTACTGAAACATCCTTGCCGGACTTGGGATCCTTGCCAATGACCCTGCTGGAC
Source organism: Lysobacteraceae bacterium (assembly GCA_021604725.1). GTDB lineage: Bacteria > Pseudomonadota > Gammaproteobacteria > Xanthomonadales > BQJN01 > BQJN01. The sequence goes on from BQJN01000017.1 coordinate 44,897, forward strand.
TGCGCCTCATCGCGACTGACCGACTCCATCTTGTGCTCAATGAGCTCGTGAAACGGATGCCAGAAGTTCTCCAACAGCGGCACCCAATCGCGCTCGCCGCGCGAAATCTCATCCAGTTCGTCCTCCAAACGCGCCGTGAAGTCGTAATCGACGTACTGAGTGAAATGATTCGACAGAAACTTGGACACAACGCGACCGACATCGGTCGGCGTAAAGCGTCGGCTCTCAAGCTCTACATACTCACGATTGACCAAGGTCTGGATGATATTGGCGTAGGTGGATGGGCGCCCAATACCGTGTTCTTCCAGGGTCTTGACCAGGCTCGCTTCGCTGTAGCGCGGCGGTGGCTCGGTGAAATGCTGGTCGGCCTTGATCTCCTCTACCTTGACGCGTTCGCCCTTTTCCAGAGACGGCAATCGCTTCTCATCAGCGTTGGCCTTCTTCTGATCCTGGCCTTCTTCGTAGACTTTGAGGAAACCGGGATCGACGACGGTGGATCCGGTCGACCTGAACTCTGCACCATCGGCACATGGAAACAACGCAGTTACTGTGTTCAGGGTGGCATGGTTCATTTGACAGGCCACAGTGCGACGCCAGATCAGTTCATACAGCTTGAGCTGGTCCTCTTTGAGAAATCGCTTCAGTTTGGCTGGCGTCAGCTCGGGTTGTGTCGGTCGAACCGCCTCGTGCGCTTCCTGAGCATTTTTTGATTTGGTCTTGAATGACCGTGGTGACTCTGGCAAATCGCCCTTGCCATACTCCGAAGCAATCACGTTTCTGAGCGACTCAATGGCATCAGCAGCCAGCGAAACCGAGTCGGTACGCATATAGGTGATCAAACCCACACTGGTGCCATCAACCTCTATGCCCTCATACAGCTGTTGCGCAACACGCATGGTCCGCTGCGTCGAAAACCGCAGCTTGCGCGCCGCTTCCTGTTGCAAGGTAGAGGTAATAAATGGCGGAGCCGGATTGCGTCGCCGGGTTTTGCGCTGCACCTCGCCGACGGTAAGCGAGCCAGAAGCCGCCTGTTCGAGCGCCGACCTTATAGCAGTCGCCTGTTTTTCATTATTGACGTCAAACTGCTTGAGCTTCTCGCCGTCGTAGTGCGTTAGTTTGGCGACAAACGGGATGTCGTCTTTGTTCAGACGCGCTTCAACGGTCCAGTATTCTTGCGGCTCGAAGCGTTCAATTTCTTCTTCACGCTCGACAATCATGCGCAGGGCCGGGCTCTGCACCCGACCGGCAGACAATCCACGTCTCACCTTGCGCCATAGCAGGGGGGAAAGATTGAAGCCCACCAGATAGTCCAGGGCTCGCCGCGCCTGCTGCGCATTGACCAGGTCCATAGACAGCTCTCGCGGGTTCGAGACGGCCTGATTAATCGCCTTGCTGGTGATCTCGGAAAACACGACGCGCTTGACCGGCTTGTCCTTCAGCACCTTGCGCTGCTTCAAAATTTCGTAAAGGTGCCACGATATGGCTTCCCCTTCGCGATCAAGGTCAGTGGCCAGATACAGGGCATCGGCCTTCCTCATCGCCTTGACGATGGCGTCGACGTGCTTTTGATTGCGATCGATCAAGTCATAGCTCATGGCGAAGCCGGACTCTGGGTCAACCGCACCCTCGCGCGGAACCAGGTCGCGGACGTGCCCATAGGAGGCGAGTACGACGAAGTCCTTGCCCAGGTACTTGTTGATCGTTTTCGCCTTGGCCGGCGATTCGACGATTAGAACGTTAGATGTCATTGATAAAGGGGCCAGCTGGTAATCGAAGCGATACCTTATTTATACAAATCGCATGTGACGACCGTATTTGCAAGCCCTGTTTTGTCAATAGACCACAATTCTCACTGTCCGGACTGCGCCGCCTGGATCAGTGGGTGCAGTCTACGACGCCGTCATAAACCAGGTTTTCCATCCACGCGTAGGCCTCTTCCTGGCCCGGTTGGTTGAACAGCACCATCAACACGATCCACTTCAAGTCTTCGAGATCGACTTCATCATTTTCCAGGGCCATTACGCGATCCATCACCAGTTCCATGTGATGGCTATCGAGAATTCCTGTGTCGCCCAAGAACATCAGCAAACCGCGGCAATCGGTGTCCAGTTTGGCTGCTTCATCAAATGAAAACACGCGAAACCTGGCTTTGGACTGCACCGGCAATGCCGGGCGATGGCGTTGGTCGGCCAACTCCTCCAGCCAGCGGAACGCCTTGTTGATCTCGGTTGGCGAAAAACCTGCTTCCAGCAGGCTGGCTTGCAACGAATCCTGATCTGGAATGGCTTCGGGCTCGTCGTAGAAGTAGTTTTCAAAAAGGAACATCAAAACATCGATGAGATTTTCTTTCATTAGTCTGTTCCTCTTGCTGTGAAAAAAATTCGTATCGGCAGTTGCACCAAGCTAACTCGGCATCGTCTGCACATGGTCCTGCCGTGGCTATTGAGCGCGCGCTTTGGCATAACGCCCTCCTGGGTAGGCATTGACCACACCTTCAAGTTCCAAAATCAGCAACATCGATGAGACCGCGCTGGCCGAAAGGCCGCTGCGCTCAACCAGTTGATCAATGGCTTGAGGGTCGTATCCAAGCGCCTGCTGCAGGCATTGATAGTCAGCATCTTGAGCTATGTTGGGGTCGGCATTGGCCGCTTCAATGGGCGCGCTTGCCGAATCATCGTCGCTCAATCGTCGACGAATGTCCTCGCCAAGCCCCAGCGCCAGTGGCCGCATCGTATCCACCAACTCATTTGCCGTTTCAATTAGCGTCGCGCCTTCCTTGATTAACCGGTGGCAGCCCTTGGCCATGGGGTTATGGATGGAGCCCGGCAAGGCGCATACAGTGCGGCCCTGTTCGGCGGCCAGCCGCGCCGTTATCAGCGAGCCGCTGTTGAGGCCAGCCTCAATCACCAGTGTCCCCAGGGATAACCCACTGATGATTCTGTTTCGCCTCGGAAAGTGTGCACGGCGCGGGGGTGTTCCCGGCATAAACTCCGAGACCACACAGCCACTGCCGACAATAGCCATCGCAAGCGACTGGTTACTGGCTGGATAAATGCTATCGGGCCCGCTGCCCAATACCGCGATGGTGCGACCTGCGGTGAGCGCGCCACGATGAGCTGCTGTGTCGACACCAAGAGCCAGGCCCGAGGTAACGGTAAACCCGGCCTTGGCCAAAGTTCGGGCAAACCGACTGGCATTGTCCAAGCCGTCCCGAGTGGCATTGCGACTGCCAACGATGGCGACCTGCGGGGACATCAGCGCTTCAACGTCACCGACTACGAACAGTGCGGCAGGCGCGTCGTCCAATGCTTCCAGTTGAGTAGGCCATAACGAGCTGGCAGGTGTGAGCAGGTAATGGTTTGGCTTTGCCAGCCATTCAACGCTGCGTTGATCCGGTGCTGGCGGCTGCCTCAGATAGTCTATCGCTGCCCCCGGAATACCCATGTTTTTCAGGGTGTTGCAGCTAGCGCCGATGATCTCGGATGGGTGCGAAAACTGCTGAAATAAGAGGGAGAGGCGCTTAGGTCCCAGTGCAGGCGCACCGAGAAGCACCAGCCAATCCTTGCTTGTCGTATCGTCCATGTTCAGTTTGCTTAGCACGATCGTTTGAACGTCCTTTGATCGCATCGTAACCGGCACAACCTGACATGGCAACAGTCAATGGTAACAAGTGGGTAACGGCTCACGTTAGGATTCCAGAATCAATGTCTGGAAAGCTGCATGACCGGAGCCTGTGGATTCCGGATCAAGTCCGGAATGACGAAAGGGGTGAGTCGCCCACGACAGACCAATGTTTCGCCTTCAAATCCCGATGACGGACCAATGTTTCGCGTTCAACACCCACGTGATGGACCAGTATGTCGCCTGCAACATCCACGTCATTCCGGGCCTGGACCCGGAATCCAGAGTTCATGCCGGGGAAGCTGCGTGACCGGAGCCTGTGGATTCCGGATCAAGTCCGGAATGGCGAAAGGGGTGAGTTGACTCTGACGTGAGGTGAGTCGGCACTGACCAGGGGAGTGGGTCGCCCTTCTACCGAGACTAAACGGAAAGCGCCCCGACGATGTGCATCGCCGAGGCGCTCGTCTAATGATCAATGTGCTCTGTTACGGGGCGAACAGGTAATCTTGAACCTTGACTGGTCGCGCCGCTTCCATAATCAGCGCGTAACTGACACGATCAAATGTCTCGAAGACCATGATCAATCCCGAGTATTCGTCCGGCAACTTTACTTTCGCCGCATCACGTCGCGACGGCGAGAAGTACGTTTTGAAATCATCTTTCGGGTACTTCACCTCGTCGCGAATGGTCTCGCCTCCACGAAAAGACGCAAACACATGACCTGGCTTGATGCCATGTTCCGCGCCCTTGTTAATGGCAACGACCTGGTTACGCCCGGAGCCGAAAAGCGTCTCAGACATTCCAATAATTCGAGCATTGTCTGGAATGACCTCTGGCGGCGTCGGCAAGAAATGATGGTTCAGGCGCCGAATACTCAGTGGCATGACCAGGTCCCCTCTTGAGACCTCCAAAGTCGATGCCGTCACTTCCAGTGTCGAAGGGTCGCCGGTGGAAACCAAAGTCGCCACTGCCACTTCAAGCACCTCATAGCCTAAAACTTCAATGCTCTCCCAATAGGTCCGGTTCAATGAGCGCCAGAATTTTTGCGTGGTGTCGGCAGCGCTGGCACCACCGGGGTACTCCCAACTGTCGGTGGCTGGAATTCTCGGCCCACTGGTTTCCCACGGATGATTCGGCGGAATCTCGATAAACCGGACTGTCGGGCGGACAATGGCGAACTCATCACCGGGCTGCGCACCTTCCAAGCCACGAATGTAAACGTAGTCCCCGGCTCTGGCGTGGATCGCGCCTTCCTCATTCGCCACCACGTAAGGCATGGCATCAGGATTGAACTCGTTGAGCACCGTGCGCTTGTCGAGGTACGGCTGGATATCTTCCAGATCAATCGTCCTGATCGCTCCGTCCAACGGCTCAGACCGCATCGTCGGTGAAAGCTTCACCACCGGGCGGCCACCGCGATCAAGCGTCAATCGAGGCGAGCCATCAACATAAATCATGCTAATGGTGTCGCCAGGATAAATTAGATGCGGGTTGTCAATCTGCGGATTTGCATGCCAGATTTCCGGCCACAGCCAGGGGCTGTCCAGGAAGCGCCTAGCGATATCCCACAGGGTGTCTCCGCGTTGCACCACGTAGCTGTCTGGGTGCCCGTCGCGAAAGGAGTTTTCCTGACCGATTGCTACGGAAATCCAAAGGCTAAGGGACAACAGTGCAAGTATTGGTTTAAACATAGTCGCCAATTTGTTGATTCCCCATCAAACTTTAGTGTAAAGCGCTGTCACGATTCGAGCAAGTCGCAATGTAAAAATGCTGAACACGCAATTATTGCAAAAGCCGGTTTGATGGTTGCATTACGGCCCTTGCGTTACTATTTAGAGGTATCCCGCCTTTCGTTAACTTGACTCAAGTCACATGTCGAAGCTCAATATCCTCATCTTTCCCGATTCTCGCCTTCGAACCAAAGCTCAAACCATCGAGCAAGTGGACGATGAGGTGCGCCAATTGGCCAATGACATGCTCGAGACCATGTATGACGCGGCCGGTATCGGTCTGGCAGCAACCCAGGTTGATGTCCATCGCCGCTTGTTGGTCGCCGACGTCTCTTCTGAAGGATCCGAGCCCTTGGTGTTAATCAACCCTGAGATCATTGAGAAACAGGGTGAACAACTACACGATGAGGGCTGCCTGTCTGTGCCTGGAATCTACGCTCAGGTAGCGCGCGCGGAAAAAATACGAGTTTCAGCATTGAACCTCGACGGCGAACCCTTCGAAACCGAAGCCGAGGGCCTACTGGCTATCTGCATCCAACATGAGATGGATCACCTCAATGGCGTTTTGTTTGTCGACTACTTGTCGCCGTTGAAAAAACGTCTGGTGCGCAAGAAACTGTTGAAGATGAAGCGAGCAAACGAAGAAGTACTCGCTTGACACCTCACTCGCAGTTGAATCGCGAATGCCGCCATGCCAGTCCTTGTTCCTTTGGCCAGGCCAACCAAGCCCATGAAAAACATCATCACCTCGCGGAGTGCGAACAATGGCTGAGTCGCCGATGAGAATCGCTTTTGCGGGAACGCCCCAGTTTTCAGTGCCGACGCTTCGCAGCCTGGTAGAAGCGGGTCATCAAGTGGTTTCGGTGTGGACTCAACCCGATCGACCCGCCGGTCGCGGTCGCAAGCTGCAATTAAGCCCGGTCAAAACATGCGCGTTGGAGCTGGACCTGGCGGTGAGGCAGCCTGACAACCTCAAAGATGGCACGGCAGTGGAGCAGTTGGAACGCGATTCAATCGACCTGCTGGTAGTGGTCGCCTTCGGTATGATCCTGCCGCAACAGGTGCTTGACTTGCCAAAACATGGATGTTGGAACGTGCACGCCTCGCTGCTGCCACGTTGGCGTGGCGCGGCACCAATTCAGAGAGCCATTGAGGCCGGAGACGCAATGAGCGGGACATGTGTCATGGAGATGGAGGCGGGGCTGGACACCGGTCCGGTGCTGGCGTGCAGTGAAACCGCGATTGACGACACTACCACAGCCGGCGATTTGCACGATACCTTGTCCGAACAAGGGGCGGCGTTATTGGTCGATTGCGTGAACCGTCTGCGGTCTGGTGAGGACCTGCCTGCCGTCCCACAGGACCACACCAAGGCAACTTACGCCAACAAGTTGAGCAAGGCTGAAACGCCGCTTGATTTCAATGAAGCGGCTATCACGCTGCAACGAAGAATTCGCGCATTCAATCCGTGGCCAGTGACCACGGCGACAATTGCTGATATGACGCTGCGCGTATTCGCCAGCGAAGTGTTACCCAACAGGCATGAGAGTGAAATTGGGTCAATTATTGGCACCAGCTCGGCCGGCGTGGACATCGCGTGCGGACAAGGGACGGCGCTGCGACTGCTGCAGGTACAGCGACCAGGTGGCCGGAGAATCAGCGGTGGCGATCTCGCCAATCAGTTGCGATGAATGCCCGTGCAGTTGCGGTCGAGGTGGTACGCAGCGTGGTCGACGAAGGCCGCCATATCGATGCTGCCCTGTCCGATCACGCCGCATCCCTGGACCCATCCGCGCGCAGTTTCGCGGCGGCCATCAGTTTCGCAACGATTCGCCGCTGGTGGTTAATTGAGGCTTACCTGGAGCGCCATCTGAAGCGCCCATTCAACAAGAAAGGCCGCTACTTGCATTTCGTGATCGCGATAGGCCTGGCGCAACTCGACCAGGGTAGAACAGCATCCCATGCCGCGGTGAATGAAACTGTCTCGTTGGCGAGCGGCCAATGGAAGTGGGCGCGCGGCCTGGTTAATGCGGTTCTGCGGGGCTTTCAGCGAAAAGACACCGCACTGGGCCTTGAAGACTCACCTGAGCGCGCACATCCTGACTGGCTGGCCGCGATGATCAAGGCGGACTGGCCATCACAAGCCAACAGTATTATGGCTGCCAATATGTGCGAGCCACCGCTGTGGATACGAATCAATGAATCATCAGTTGCCGTCGAACAGTGGCGCAGCAAGCTTGCCGCGGGTGTTTCAGCAACACCTTCGGAGGCGCTGAGCTGTGCGTTGCGCATCGAGCCTGCCATAGATGTCAGTCAACTGCCGGGATTCGACGTTGGCGACTGCTCAGTTCAAGACGGCGCAGCACAATGGGCCGCCACGCTATTGCAATGCGAACCTGGGATGCGCGTACTCGATGCCTGCGCCGCGCCGGGCGGAAAAACCCTGCACCTGCTGCAGCAAACACCTTCGCTTGATGTTGTGGCTTTGGATCGCGATGGCGGACGCCTTGAACGCGTCAGTGAAAATTTGCGACGAGCCTCTTTGACCGCGAAATGCATCACCGGGGATGCCACCGAAACAAAATGGTGGGACAACAAGCCATTCGATCGAATCCTGCTCGACGCACCGTGCACCGCAACAGGTGTCATCAGGCGCCATCCGGAAATTTTGGTAAATCGAAGTCGCAGGCAAGTAGAAGAGGCAGTAGCACAACAAAGCCAATTACTGGACCAGCTTTGGACTCTCCTCAAACCAGGCGGGCAGCTGTTGTATGCGACCTGTTCCGTGCTCAAGTGTGAAAACGAGCACCAGATCGCATCCTTCCTGGGCCGAACACCGTCGGCGCATGAGAGACCATTGCCAGGCAATGTCGGCTTGCCCACTACATATGGGCATCAGATTCTACCGGGCAACGTGAACGGGTTCGACGGCTTCTACTACGCCCTTCTGGGTAAAAAAGACGACTGATCACATGCATGAATGCATACGGGTAACCTCGACTCTCGCCCATCCCACCCACTGATGTTTTGTTTGCCGGCGAACAGCGCAGTACTATGCAGCGGTGATTGAGCAACTCTACATCGCCAATGCCATCGCCGTGCACTTGGGCTACCTACTAGCCCCACCTGGTATTCCTGGCCACCTGTCGGTGCAATCTGCGACCGGCACTTATCGAGCCGATCGACAACGATTGGACCTGACGATTGATCTGGATTTTGCACGTCAGGTTAAGCGAGCATTGGAGCGCGGCGTGCCGGTAACCTTGACCTGGGAGGCCCGATTGCAAAACGCCGATCAGTGGTGGTGGCAAGCCGATCTTCGTCACGCTGAAGGCGAGGTCGTCGTTCGCTTTCACTCTCTGTCTAAACACTGGCTGGTCGCCTCCACGCACGGCAACGAAGAGTTGAGCTTCGCTTCGCGACGCGCATTGATGTCGGCACTAAGTCGCTGGCATGGCCTTGACCTGGGTACGGATGACTGGACTCAGCTTGAGTCCAACGCCAAAGCGGCAGTTCGTGTGGAGTTGGATATTTCCGCCCTGCCAGCGCCGTTGCGACTGCCGGCCTGGATTAACCATCAATGGCGAATGGACACCGGCTGGGTCCCGATAGCCTTGCAGGCTGACCGCGCTGAAGCGTCGTGAATAGATTATTCCCCAGCCGCATTCGGCTATCGAGAGCACTGCCGCTCTTGGCTGTGCTGGTACTGATGCTCACCGCCCTTCGCCTGGCCTCAGACGCGACCAGCGCCGTATCCGGCAGTGGTGATTACTACGTCTGGGTAATCGCAGCCGCAGGTCTGGCACTGCTGATTCTGGTGGTCGCTTTGCTTCGGCGAATATGGCGGATTGTTCGAGCTCTGAGGGCCCGCAGCCCAGGGTCTCGCTTGTCGGCTCGTTTGGCCATCGTATTCGTCGCGCTGTCAGTACCACCGGCCATCATCGTTTATTGGTTCTCACTACAGTTCCTCAGTGACTCAATCGACAGTTGGTTCGATGTGAGGCTTGAAACCGCGATGGAAGACGCGTTGGAACTTGGGCAGGTTTATCTTGAGAGTCGCGAGCGCCAGGCTCTGGATTTGACGCGGCGACTTTCGCGTCGCCTGTCGGCCGAATCTGGCACCCGTCGCGATCAGGCGCTGGAAGATTTCATTGATGACACGCGTGCCCGGCATGCCGCCGTGTTTGATAGCGGCGGGCGGATTCTGCATGCGGCAACACTGGTGCCACGCGCTGTTATTCCTGACCTTCCGCATGAGACCGTTCTGCTGCGCGTACTCTCCGGCGGTGCCTATTCCCGGGCCGAGCCGACCGCCAACAACGGGCTGCGCATTCGGGCGCTGGCACCAATACCCAACAATGCCCTCAGCTCAGGAAGCTTCGTGCAAGCAGTGTTCGCTGTTCCGAATGATTACAACGATCTGGCCAATAACGTGGAACGGGAATACTTACGCT
>BQJN01000018.1 GCA_021604725.1 Lysobacteraceae bacterium
GAAGAACTGATCCGCAGCATTCGAGTAAGTGAACTGGACTACGTTGGAACCAACACTGGTGGTGGCCATCACCGCTCCGGTCGCACTATCTATCAAGCTGATGGTTTGCTCACCAGCGTAACTAACGATCACTCGATCGAGGGCTGTGTTCTGATGCGCCAACGTCGGCCCATTGCCAATATCGATCGTCTGCTCTAGCGAGCCGTCATAGCGATTGACAACCATCACGGCATTCATTGTCGGCAAGGTAACAAAGACCGAATCGTCGGAGCGAGCCAGACCACCGGGCGGCACCGGCAAATCGACTGGATCGAATCGGTAGCTCCCCAAGCGGTCTTCGAAAGCGACATAGCTGTCATAGCGGAAAGCGTCGAACAGACCATCATCGGGCACAGTGACGATATCGACCGGTTCGCTGGCCCCTTCATGGCCAACCATCATGTTGAAGTTGGCATCAACGTAGCCGGAAACACGCCCTTCAAACTTGGACGGCCCCGACCACACAAAAAGATTGGTCTGGTCAGAAATAATTCGGTTGGCAGAGTCGGTAGGTAGAACCTCGACCAGCTCCCAAACATCGGCTCGATAAATCAATATCTGATCTTGTTCATCAACCAGGTAAACATACTCCGACACATGCTCAGGCAGCACTATATCGGCACCCGCGGAGAAATGGTGATTGTAGGCTCGGCTGTCGACAACCACCGGCCCTGATTGAATTGGCGCTGACAACGGGATGTTCAGCCTCGATACGGTCAATTGGTAGGGCGTCGACAGAAAATCACAGCCGCCGTTATGCAATGAGGTCCCGATTTCGAATTCAATCAGGTTCGGCTCAAACAATACCGATGACGGCCGATCCGGCACGCAGCTGTCACCCCATACACCAGAAATGTCGATCTCCACATCAATTGATGGACGTATCGGGTCTGAGTGAATTTCCATGGTTGCCATTGCCATACTGGCTTGCAGCGCCAAAGCCGACGCAAGAGCAATAATTCTCAGGATGCGGGTTTTCATTGACTGATATCTGGGTACATTGTGAACGTTTGCTGCCTCAGGTCTTCTTGAGAGGCACCTGTTATCGTCAGTCATTTTGCAAAATCCGTTGCAGGTTGAGTCGCATAAGTATAGGTACATGTCGACATTCGGTTGTTAAGTTTTCGATGATTAAAGCCACTAAAAAGCCACTGCTACCTGAGTCGATAGTATCTACCGAGACTCATGCCCCCCAGCCCTGCCATTGAGCCCCACCAGGCTTTCGCCCTAAACACAAAGCATCCAGCAAATATGCTGGATGCTCTGGCTCACCGATCTAGTTGCCGGTGCAAGTCCCCGTTCCGAGGTCATTCGAGGAATTGCCATCCACAGGCTTCGAGTCCTCCAATGACCAATAGATATTGACTACGCTCTGCGCCTCCAGATGATAGTCGAATTCAAATTTCTCGCCCACATCCAGGCTCTCGACCGTACACTCGATAAGCGAGCAACCTCCGGGACATGCTGGTGCGGTGCCAACCTGACATTCAGGTGGAATAACGGTTGAAGGATGAAAAGAAAAGCCACCGGAAGATTGAAACAGCAACTCTGCTTCAATCGCGCTCATCGCCGAACGACCGACATTCTCAATCTGCGCGGTCGCAACACATTCGCCGGTGTAAGGCCCGTCAACCTGCAACGCCAAATCACTCTCTTCCCTAAGGACCCAATCAGCCGCGACACCGCAGTCCAATACGGGGAACCCATCCGGCCCGATTGGGCTTCTTGCTAATGCTTCGCGAATCAAATCTGGATCAGTTGCACCAAGCTCATACATCAATGCTACGCAACCGGAAACAATGGCGGATGCTTGTGAGGTCCCTTCCTGCGTCGACTGCGTATTTGATGGAGTACTACTAGGGTCGAGCGACGGCCCCGTGATCCAAGCACCCGGTGCGAGAAGATCTGTCAAATTGGTCGGGTGGCTACTAAAGCAAGTCAAACCTCCGACCACCGCGTTTGCGTCGTAGCAACTGCCGTCGAACACTCCATTAAAGTCGTACGCAGCGCCTACCCCAATTACAGAGGACAGACATGCTGGTGCAGTGGCCTTGTTCGCAAATGTGGGGGCAGATGAGCTTTGCCAGTTGCCCACCGCCGCAACCAAGGTGACGTCGCGGCTCAATAGTACATCCGTCAATTCTGTAAACTCACCCAGCAGGAAGTCCTCCTCATTGTTTGTACATCCGCCCTTGTTGGTCGGGGCGTCAGTAATGCAATCACACGCTTGGGTGTAATACATTGCTCGATGACTTTGGTTCACTCGAGGGTCGGCTATACCAAAGCTCATATTGACAACGTCAACGTCCACGCTCGGGTTGTCTACTAACCATTGCAGTGCGGCCAGGCGGTCCGTTGCTGTGCCACCAGTGGTCGCCCCTCGGGTTCGCAACGCGATTACCTCGGCATCCGGTGCCATTGCATCCGTACCGAGAATCATTCCTGTCATCCAAGTACCGTGCCCGTGATCATCCTGAGCGGCTCCTGGTCCCGATGTTCCATAAGGGCAATCGCCAAAACATTGCTCAAGGCTGTCGACTACGCCACCTAACTGGAGGTGTTCGCGGTCATATCCAGAGTCGATAACAGCCACACGCTGTCCAGCTCCAGTCACCGGCAAACCATGCAGCACATCAAACCCGCCTACAGTGCCCGCCTCAGGCAAGTAATCAATAGTCTCATGATCGATATGAATACGCTCGACTCGACTGTCATTGGCCAGCTCAGTCAAAGCCAATGCGTCTGCCTCTATCGAAAAAATTGAAAATGAGGAAAACTGATGCCTGACCACATAGGTGCCGCTGTTGATGTCATTGATAATTGACGAGCTAGTATCCAAATGAGACGTCGATGGGTTTACGCCAAAACCACCCCCGCCCGTCAATGGTGGGGATGTGAAGCGTACAACAACATCAACACTTCCTAATGTACTTTCCTCAATAACCGCGGCTGTAACTTTTCCAGTCCGCTCAAGAAGCGACTGTGGTGACTCTCTCTCAAAGGCTATGCCAATCCCAGGCAGTAGCAATACCGATAGCACTGAAGCTCCAAGTCCGATTTTCATCTGATCATCCTTAAAGGTTGTAAAGCAAGATTGCTCAACTATTAGCGCGCAGAGCGACCAAAAACCGGATCATCAAGCATCTGCGTACAAATTTGATCCGTTTTTCCACTGGATTGCGCGCCTAGAAAGTAGAGCCCATTAATCGTTGGATGAGCGATTCCGTACTTAACTGCAGCCTTGACTGAATGACAAATTTTGTGATAATTGCCAGTTCGCCGAAAATGATCGATTCAAGTTTGCCCAAACTTGCGACTATGAAAAGGACTTTGCCAAATACCCAGCACTTTTGGGGCACCAACTTTTTTGATTTAAAAACTTGCGTGACCTCCGGTTGCGATGAACTGACCGGAATCCATACATCACATGGGCCTGCATCATGAACAAGAAAGACTGGGCCATAGTCAATGAAGTCTTTGAGCTGGCCCTTTCTGCAAGCCAGGAAGAGCAGGAACGGCTCATCGAAAGTCGGCTCGGCAACCGCTCAGATTTAGCCGACAAGGTTCGTAGCCTGCTGGCTGAGGATGCATCAGCCTCCACCTTTGGTGCTTCCGATGCGGCAGCGGCGGCAATTTATGCCTTAGATCGACTAGAAGCCGATGCAATAGTCGGTCGTTACAAGATCGTTCGTCGCATCGGTGAAGGTGGCATGGGGTCAGTTTATCTGGCCGAACGTGCTGATTCCGCTTTTGAAAAGCAAGTGGCCCTTAAATTGATTCGCGGGGACCTCAATGATCAAGCAATAGAACGCTTTGGAACAGAGCGCCAAGCGTTGGCGCAATTAGAGCACCCCAATATTGCCATGTTGCTCGATGGCGGTGTAGATGAGCAATCGCGGCCGTATGTGGCGATGGAATACGTCGACGGCCTGCCCATCACCCATCATTGCGACCAGCAACAACTCAGTATCAACATTCGGATTGGGCTGTTCATCGACTTGTGCGACGCCGTTCAGCATGCGCACCGTAACTTGATTGTGCACCGCGATATCAAGCCCAGCAATGTACTGGTCACCAGCGAAGGAACCGTCAAGCTGCTGGATTTCGGCATCGCAAAATTGTTGGGGCCGGGGCAGCAACAGGCGCTAACTGCAACCGCCGCACGAGTGTTGACCCCGGACTATGCCAGCCCAGAACAGGTCACCGGTGGAGCCATCACTACGGCCACTGACGTCTACCAGTTGGGTGTTCTGCTGTATGAATTGCTATGCGGCTTGAGGCCATTGGACACGGGACAACTCACTCCGAGTCAGTTTGAAGCGGCTTTGATCAAGGGTGACATCACAGCGCCTAGCCGCTTCCCCGAGCGACTGACCGAAAACGCCGACAAGCCACAGTTGATCGCCAAGCTGCGAAACTTGTCAGCCGAGCGCCTTAGCCAGTCCCTGCAAGGTGACCTCGATACCATTGTATCTAAGGCAATGGCCCCGGAAGCGAGTCAACGCTATGCCTCCCCAGCAGATCTGGCGGCCGACTTACACCGCTATATCGAAGGGCTACCGATCGAAGCACGACCGGCGAGTGTGGGCTATCGCACGCGCAAGTTCATCGGCCGCAACAAGTTGGGCGTTTCAATTGCTGCGGGCGTGGTGGCCATGGTCATCGGGTTCACCGGTTATCTGATTAGCCAGGCTGAGCAGATTCGTTTGGAGCGTGATACCGCTCAAAGAGAACGAGACACCGCTGAACAGGAAAAAGAGCGCGCTGAGGCCGTGACTGATTTCCTTGTTGATACTTTTGCGCAAGCCAACCCCATGTTGAAGAGCGCTACCGAGGTGACTGCCGAGGACATATTGAAAGCCGGGGAAACGCAGGCGGAATTTCGGTTTCAAGACAAACCCGAGCTGCAACAAAGATTGCAGGAGTTGTTTGGCAAAATTTACGAGGGCTTGGGCAATGACGAACAAGCGGAACTGTATTTTCGCAAAGCGATTTATGACACCCCTACGAATGGACCGACGCGCATAGAAGCGATGTTGAGCTTTGCCAGGTTCCTAATGACACAACGCCGGTTCGCAGATGCGACGCCGCTGTTGGAAGAATTAAACAGGAATATCAAGCAGGTGGAAGGCGCCAATCTGGCCGAGTTGAAGCTCCTGCAAAGTTACCTAGCAAAATCAGAGGGCAGAACTATGGAGTCGGTCCAGCTGCGAAGCGAAGCGCACCGCATCGCCGATGCCGCTGAAGGGCTGACCTCCGACATAGCAATTCGCGCCCTAGGTGATTTGTTGTCGCAGTACTATGCATTGGACGACGACCCCAACACTAAAAAGTATCGAGATATGATGGAGGAGCGCTTAAAGACCGGGCAGCTCACACCAAACTCGCAAATCACCGCCTTGCACCGAATCATTACTGCCGACCTAGACATGCATGGCTGGTCAGAAGACATCCTGGAAAAATATAAGCAGGAAGGGGCGCTGGCAAAGTCACTGTTTGGTACGGAAAGTTACCGATACTACAACATCATTGGCGCCTCGGCGTCTGGCCACCTGGCACTGGGTCATCATCAGACTGCGTTGGACTTATATATGGAGATCTTGCAGTTTAGCCTGACGTATCAAGCTGATCGCAAGACATCCATTGCAGCAACACAACTCGGGGTCGCCAGATCACTGCAAGAGCTGGGAAGGCTGGAAGAGGCAGACACCTACTTTAAACAAGCGGAGTCGAATATGCGCACCGGTAGTGTAACCAGCCCTGGGTACGCATTGGCTCTTGGTTACTGGGGCCAGTTCAAAGCACAAGTAGAGGATTACCCTTCCGCACAGACCCTCTTGGAGCAGTCTCGCGACATATTTGCGGCCGCGGGCATGCAAGCGACCGCAGAATATGCTGCGGTCATATCTGCGTTGGATTCAATTAAAACTGTCACATTGGAGTGAAAAATGAAACGACTTATTCTAATTATTGCGTTGGTACTCGCATACTCATCTGTACACGCTCAAGCGGGAGGTAACCAATGCCCTGGCCAAGGAGTCTGCGACCTGCGAGTAGTGGGGATCGCAGGATGGGCACTGCCCATTCCGGACGAGCTCTGGACTCAAAACTTCAACAAAGTCATCATCCCCTACCGGGTTGATCTCACCGACCTAAATCTTGACGGATCGCTGCTTATCACCGAGTTCTCTATGGGGCTGCCTGGAATGGACTTGTATCCATTGGATGGCCAAGAGGTTATCAGAGTGTGGCTCAGCCGAACCAAGTTTGACCCCAACGTCGTTGAGCCTTATACCGTTTCCATGGAATACGGCATTTACGATTCCAATGGTGACCCGGCTCCGAACTCTGGGGGCAACGTCGTAGTCGGCAACGCAAGATTAAAGCCGGGAATGAACTACTTGGAGCTGGTGTTCAATCGTAACAACAGTGTTCTAAGAACTCGCGTTCGCGAAAATGTAAACGGTGGCGCCGTACTCTACAGCTTGTCAGCGACAAATCAGAACCTAGATGGCGTGTTTCCAGAGACCTTCGTTGTAGGTGTTTTGGAGGACAGCGGTGCCTGGTCAGGTGCACTGGAGCTATTCGTTGGGTTTGACGACACAATGTGCGGCGGTTGCTAGAGACTTCTCTGCTCAGAGGGGTGTTCGGCCCCTCTGAGCTCCGCGACCTCGGGAGTAGCGTCCTGCCCAGTCAAACGGGAAAATTGGCCGTGTTTTGGCATTGTTCAATTGACACGGAATTGACCTTCAATAGGCTCCACGCCGCACCGATGCGAAGCACGGGAGGACTGCGGGCGGCCATGTAAGCGCCACACACACCGGTGAGACCAAAAGCTGGCCCTTTAGGGGTTGAATACGACGGCCCAATTCAATCAATGCGTCGTCGTCATCCGCCACATAACAAAGTTACCTCAATTGACGTGCCACGATTCGTCGCATCTGCCGGACATGGGCGTATCGCCCGCCCGTTGTCTCCAACACCAACCTTGCCCAAACAACCCAACTGTATGAGGGCACTCAGTGGCCCAGTGGCAATTGAGGCGGCTCGCTTCCCTTCTTTCGCAAAAGCGATCAGAGTTGCCTGGAGCAACTCGAACAGCTTTAGTTGGCCCGGAGGGTGAGGGGCAGGGATAGCCCCGAATAAAACCGGCTGCACTCGCAAACAGGCTACTAGGCCCTCGACCCCTCTGGTACGGCCGGTTCCCGAAGAACGGAAGGCTTCTTGCCTGTCGGCAAACCACCTTCTGATCTACGAGGGCCTGTGCCACTTCGTTCACTTCCCAACCGGAGTCGGGGGGTCGCCTTCGGCTCCTGTGTCTGGAATAACCTCTGTCGTTGCGCTATGCGCCGGATGGGCTTGGAGGTGTCACCTGATCCACCTGAAAACCAAAAAAAACGGCACCCGAAGGTGCCGTTTTCCTTTTATCGGTTTCAGCTAACGATCAGCCGCCACCACTACCGAAGCTGTCATCGAACACATCATCGGTATCGCATCCTTGAACCATGACGTCATCGATGTCCCAACCGTAGTCGCTTACCGCGCCATCGGTGGCAATTCGGAATCTAAATTCGACGGTTTGACCTGCGAAGGCGTTGAGGTCGACGACCGAATTCAGGTAAGGCTGTGGATCGCCACACCAACCGTCTTCGCCGAACAACACACTGTTGCTTTGGAACGGGCCATCATACGGGTCACTTTGCAAGTTGGCGCCAGCCACTTGCGAGAAGTTGGCCCCACCGTCGGTAGATATTTCCAGAACGCCACCATCCCAACAGGCAGCTGGCCCATTGCTTTCCATGTCCTGGAAGTTCCAGAACTGCAACGTCAGTGGAGTACGACCGCTTTGTAGTGCCATTGGCGGCGAAATCAACAACTGGTCGCTATCCGTTTCGACGTCATCGGCATGCCAATGTTGGCTACCTGAGTTTGGATTGGCACCAGACAATGCCCAAGTGTCTGATCCCAACTGCGAGGTGTGTGTCCAGCCTTGTTCGCCCGACTCAAAGTCGAAGCCTGCGGTCTTGACCGGAACCAAACCAGAAGGACACTCGCCCGGCACTGGTGCAGTCACAAAGTCAAAGACGGCTGAGGCAACACCAGGACCACACAGGTTGGTCGCGCTCACTCGCCAGTAATAGGTTGTCTCGCCATCCAAAGTGGCATCTGATACATACGTGGTTCCCCCAACCATCGCGGTATCAACGATGTTGGTGAAGCCTGGGTCGGAAGCCAACTCAAACAGGTACTCTTCGGCATCGGCGATCGCGTCCCAATCAAACTGCCGTTGAATCGGATTGATGTCGGTTGCCCCATCGGCCGGCATAGACAGCGTCGGTGCACCAGGTGCCGAGTCAACGATGCTTAACAGGACGTCAGACACGGCTGACAATGACCCGTCCACCGAGTCAGTACCCATCACAGAAATGACGTAGTTGCCACTGGACAGGCCAGCAAGACTGCTCAGCTCGAGCACACTGTCTGTCGCCGGGTTGACCACTGGATTGGCTGAGAAATCGCAAGTTGCACCGGCAGGGCAGTTGACAACGGACAGGTTGGTCGTCGCGTTGAATCCAGAGGCCAACGACAGTGGAAAGTCTGCCGTACCATCGGCTGCACACATCTCTGTCGTGGCCGGAATAATCACCACCGAGGCGCAAGGTGCGAATTGGAATGATCCAATCTGCGTTTCCCAGGGTGCACCGCCAGTGGTTTGGATATGCTCAGAGGTGAACCAGAACGTACAATCGTCAGCTGGATCGATATCCATCGAAGCGTAGTCGCCCCAGCGGTTGCTGCTCGAGGTTTGCGCGCCGGCACCGGCGATCAGTTCCGCCTCATCACGCAGGACACCTGCCGGATCACCGTCGCGTCGACCCGCATAACGTATCGATGCGAAGGTATCGGTCGATGCCTGCACTACACTGTAGGCCATGCCGATATCGCCGTCTCCATTCATGGAGATGCTCGGCTCCCAGCGGTGGGCGGCATCCGGTGCATGCGTGCCCTGTTG
This sequence comes from Lysobacteraceae bacterium, assembly GCA_021604725.1. Lineage (GTDB taxonomy): Bacteria > Pseudomonadota > Gammaproteobacteria > Xanthomonadales > BQJN01 > BQJN01. The sequence continues at coordinate 9,053 of BQJN01000018.1, forward strand.
AGCCACTGTCCAACCTGATCCTGGCCCTGCAACCAACGAGCGCTGGAGTTCAAACCAACGCGGTGCGGCATGGTCCCCGGTTCCGTTGACATCAACGGTCCAGGCACCGACCAGGATTTCATTGCCATTGAACTGGCGGTACTGGAAGCGTTGCATTGGCCACCAGGAACCACTGTCAAGGCGAACCGCGGTATCAGGCTGTTCAAGACAATCGCTAACGAAGAAGCCACAGACGGTCCAGTTGAACTCCGCAATGTCGGGCGGTCCGAAGCTCTCAATTAGAGTCAAAGTCGTATTCGCTGGCGTATCCCAATCGACATCAAACGCATAAAGATCAATGCTGTCATTGGGCGGCACAGGTGTGAAGTAGGGATCACCGCCTTCGCGAATCGTGTAAAGCAAACCAGGAGAACCTGCTGGCGGCAATCTACCACCATCAAAGTCTGCCGGCATCAACAGGTTCGGATAGCTTTGAAAAAACTGCGCCGGGCGCGGGGTGCGACCTGCCAAGAGGCTTGCGCGATCAATGGCGTAGACGTCATACGCACCGGCGAAACCTGAGTTCGTACCCATGAAGATGGCGTTGTTGTCCGGATCGGGCCACATGCCCAGCTTGTAATAGTCGGGAAAGCGTTGGCTCGGCAACTCATACAAGTAGTAAGTGCCCATTGGGTCCGATGTAGTTGATACGGCGAAACATACGCTTTGCGCCGTAGACACCGCGAACTGGGTCAATATCCAGCGATCGGCCAGTTGGTCGTACAAGGCGATGGCGTCACCGCTGTTGTCAGATTCACATGAACCGCCAAAACCCGACCACAGCGTGTTGTTGTTGCTGGGGCCCGCCAGCAAGGTGCCGGACTTGTCATAAACTGCGAATGAAAGGTTCACCATCTGAACATAGTGATCTGGCCCTACAGCGCCCTCGATATCGGGTGGCAAAACGCCATTGACGTTAGCCACACCAGCAAAATTCTGGATTGGATCCGGCGTTGGCACGCCTCGATGATCAGCTGATTGAGCCGCCAGAGGATCAACTATGCGCTCTGCAATTGTGCCGAAGCGGTTACCATTATCATCGTACAGCTCTTCGTGACGCGGAGGGTTCACTTCCTTGTCAGTGAATTGGCCGATGCGGTTGGGGACGCTGGGCAAATCTCGCACTGCACGACTGATTTGCGGTCCGCGGATGGCCAACTCGAAGGGATTGGTTACCGAGTCACCAACATGCTGAATGAGCGAGGCACTTTTCGTAGGGCTCAAGGTCGCAGCCTGAAACGAGGTATGCGGACCTACGGCGTCGAAGAACTTGGAGCGCAGCTTATCTTCACCACCAACAGGGCCCGACAGCGTCGCACGCGACTTCATACTGTGGCCTGCCGGTAACACACGCACCAGCGGTCCGTAAGTCTGCTCCGCAATGGTTACCTCCAGCAAGAACTCTGGGTTGCCTTTGGCAATCTCTTTCAGGTCAGCCTGTGAGCCAAGCGTGATCTTGAATTGACCGCTTTTGAAGCGAACGCTTGAGATAGTCTCTTTAGCCAATTCGGTGCTGCCATCGACAGCAAGCAGACGAACTGCGACATCGTGCTTGCCGCTCAAGGCAATGCCTTCTGCATCTGCTGCAAAACCTTGGTAGGCGATCGAGTCAGGAAACGGGTCGGACGTAGCGGCCGACAGGCTGAAGGCAGCCGCCAGCATGATAGCGAGGGAAAATGCGCGCATATGTTGTAATACCACTATGGAAGGGTCCTATTGACGGGCACGTCACCTTCCCTGAGCAACCGCGACCGAGAACGATATCACGGATGGCATAAAGGTTTTGTGATGAACGCCAGCGCCAACACCAAGCGCCACCCTGGGGTTCGCAGGGCCGCGTCAAGACGCCCTCCCTTGAGCGACTATGCCATGCGTGTGGCTTTGCCCACCAAAAAAAAAGACGGCGCCTGATGGCGCCGTCTTTTGCTCCGAGCCTAGGAGCCTATTGGCAACCTTGAACCTCAATATCATCAACGTACCAGCCATCGTAGTCTGGTAGGCCTACGGCACCGTCAGTGCCCATTCGGAAGCGGAAGCGGACCGTATCTCCGGCCCAATCATCCAATGCAACAAATGCCTGAATCGGGCCGACGTTAGCTCCACACCATGCCGGCAGGTCAGATATAGGACTGTCGTCGTTGGTTACGATCAAACCAGTGTACGGGTCATTCAACATCATAGAATCCGGCACTTGCGTCCAGTTGCTACCGCCATCGGTCGAAATCTCAAGCAGACCACCATCCCAACATGAGTTGGCTGAGTCAGGCTCTATATCGCGATAGGTATTGAAAGCCAAGGTCAGCGGAGACTCACCAACGGGCAGTGCGATGTCGATGGAATCGAGGTACTTGTCCGAAGTACTTGCCGTATCTTCGGCGTAGTACGCCATTCCGGTCAGGCCAGTGCCACCGGGCGCAGCAATCAACGTCCACGGATTGCCGCCATTGTTGGTGACGTTCCAATTGCCATCGCCACTTTCCAGGTCGTCAGAGAACAGCGTGTTCACCGGACCAGGACAGCTACCCAGTTCGCCGGTCGTGAATGAAAAGGTTGAGCTGAATGTGCCATCACCACAGTAGTTAGCGCCGACAACGCGCCAGAAGTACTGCGTGGTTTCATCCAGACTTATCGGTGATAGAGCTTCAGTGTCTTCAGTCTCCACCGAAGCAACAATGTTAGTGAATCCGGCGTCGGTTGCGACCTCTAATCGATAGGTCAGTGCCCCGGCAATTGGATTCCAATCAAAGCTAGGCCGAATCGATTGTCCGGTGCTCGCGTTCGCTGGAGCCACCAACGAAACAGCCGCTGTCGCCGTATCAGAAACGCCCAAGGTAAATGGAATCGTTCGGTTGGTCGCAGGGCCTGAGGTGGAATCACCCGAAACTTCTAGACCATACTCACCCGATGCCAGTGCAGCGCCACCGGTCAGCGTCATGACTGTCTCCCCTGGGGTCGCGGGCAAGGGGTTAACGGAGAAGCTACCGGATGTTCCGCCTGGCGTGGTCGCTGAGAAGTTTACGCCAGCGTTGTAACCACCAATGGTCACTGCCTGGACAGTCCATGATGGATCGCTATCGGTCGCACCACAAACCTCCCGTCTAGTCCCATCGCCGGGCTGCAGAGCAAATGTAGGTGTACCACAATCAGGGAATGTGAAGCTGCAGATACGTGTCCGCCAACTGGCATTGCCGTCGGTCGCATAATATTCGGATGTAAACCAGAATGTGCACTGGTCAGCCGGATCGACGCTCATTGATGCGTAGTCACCCCAGCGTCCACTCGAACTCGCCTGGGAGCCTCCACCCAGTACACACAAGTCTTCAGATCGCATCTCTCCGCTGGGGTCGTAGAACGCCTTGCCGGTGTAACGAAGCTCTGGATCTTGCGTCGCACTACCGACCGAATAACCCAACCCGATGTTGCCGCCCTGGTCAATGGCAATGCCTCCCATCCAGCGACTATCAGAGTCAGGCGCGAAGATTCCGCTGTCGATAACACGCTTTTCAGCCAACACAACCGCATCAGGTCCGAAAGTGTCGATGAACAACTCATCACCACCCGGGATATCAAAGTGGACCCAGCGTACGCCCGCCTGCCCTGACCCAACATTCACCGAGTGATTGATGACCAGTGAAACATCCGACGGCCCCTCTCCGTTGAAGGCACGAGCGGTCGCGCGATACATGGTGTTGCTGCCAAATGAGTCGAGCGTTGCTGCGAACGCAGGCTGCTCAATACCCGGCAGACTGCCAGAATACGCTACGCCACCATCAACGATGTGTTCGTCGGTCAGGTAGGATAGGGTCGGGTCGCCCCAGTTGACGCACATATCCCAAAAGCGATAACCCGACCCAAAAAATTCATGGTGCACGAATGGTGCACAAGTTCCGGCCTCGGGGACTTCTGTGCCAATGAGGTGGGGCGGCAATGCACCGTAGGCATCAAAGCCAGGGAACCTTACGAAAGCAGCCGGATCCCCCGCTATCATCGCGTCGCGCTCTACGACGGAAAATGAGGCTCCGAGGAACGACGCCCCGAAGTCGTGAGTAACGAAGTAGTATCCACTTCGTGTCCCGGACGCGTCTGTCCAGATACCGATGTGCGGATAATCGTTGAATTCCGGGGAGAAATCGAACTCATATCGATTGAACACGGCGGCCGGATCGGAGGGATCAACTGAATCGGTTACCGCGAAGCATTGCCGCGGTTGGGCGGAACCCGTGAATTGTGAAAAAACCCAAACCTGAGCCAGGTCATCCCAAAGGACAATTGGATCGCCAGAGTTGTTGACCTGACAAGGACCACCAAAGCCTGCCCAGAACGTATTCCCATTCATTTGGGCGCTATGGGGCGTTCCATCTTTGTTGTAAACCCGCCAGTCGAGGTTGATGTACTGGACGTAATATGAATCATTCACATCACCGTTGGTGTCGGGTGGCAAGACGCCGGTTGCGCCAATACCATCGAAACTTTCACCCAGCGGTGGTGCCGCAGCACCTGCCCCTCGTGAGATGGGCGACGGGCGACCACCGTGTTCTGCTTCGATCACATTCTGCGTTGCATTCTGTGCCGGAAGAATATTTGGTATTTCGCGAGCAGCGTCAATTGAAGGCCTCTCTATCTGGCTTTTCTGACCCATCTGCAGCAGCTCAGCGAGCGGGGGTGATACATCGTGACGGAGAGCTTTGCCGAACTCGACCGCGTGTTTATCTTCTGCAACTGCGACACCGGCAACCGCCATCATGGCAGCCCCTGCGACCAGAAAACCCTTATTTCTCATCACGTTTTACTCTCCGCTCTTGTTTAGCATTCGATTCAAATTCTCGCGCTTTGCTTCATCAAGGAAGGTGGTGCGCGATTGTAAAATCAGCTCATCTTGCCAAGCCTCGGCATCCAGGGTCTTGACCAACGTCAAGGCCCTCTCGTAGACCACTGCCTGCGGGCACCGGGCCCATCCTAGCAGCATATCGAGACTGCTTCGATCGAAATCCGGCTCTGCTTCGTCAATCAAGAACCGAATCAGCTCACTATAACTTGCCGTTATTGCACAATTGACGTCAGCCAAAGTTTCGTTGGCAATCTTCAGCATATCGGGCCGCCGACCAAATTTGCTCATCCCAAACAGCGCGATCAACCGCACCTTTGGTGGCCCTGTTCTCGCTAGTGATTCAAACCTCTCGTACTCTCGGTCGGACATCCCCTTGATGCCAACCGAGCCCATGACCAGTTCCATCGCCGCCGACTCAGCCAAGTTGAAATCGGCACCGCCCATGATATCCATCAGTTGACCTGCCGTGACCGCGTTGTCGTGGACGCCCATAACGGCGCGACTGGCTTCAGAGTCAAGGAATACTGCGGGGGCCAAGCCTTCACGACTGACCACCATTGGGCCATCTCGATTTTTCACATAGCCCTTCGGAGGAGTTCTTTGCTTTTTGTAGGGTGAGAACAAGACAATATATCGCTCACCGGGAGTCAACTTTGCAGCCAACTCTTCATCCAGTTTCACGGTAGCTTCTGTACCGACCTCGCCATGTAGCGCTACAACACGGTGAAAGCGAATCACTGATGGCGAGAACAAATCAAGCATTTCACCTGAGAACAGGATATTGATCGGGTCTTTCGCCACATAGCTTGGCGCCGACCAATACTCTTTTGCCGACGACGGAGACGGCATACAAGCAATAAGTGCGAAAAGCACCAATGGAAGCAATGTGGAACGCAATAGACTAGATGTCCGGAATTTTACGGGGCGCGAGACTATACCACCCCAATAGTGAAAATGTCGTGAAGGGCGAAATGATAGAGGCGCACTCGCTTGAGTCCCTTCGACTCGCTTCAATAGTCGATGGCTTAGGGTGAAGTGCCCGTCGGCAACGCGGCTACCGACAACCTCATCTCTGAGTAGTCGCCCGATGCATCCATCAATCTCACTTCACCGAAAACAAATTCGTCGTCGATGACCAGTTGCGGATCGGCGATGGTCAGGGTGATATCAATCGTCGCGCAAGCACTTAGGGTCGTGACCCCATTGAAGCCGTCGACAAACAGCGTATCGCTGGTGTAGAAGCTGAACGTTGGCGGAGTGGCCTGCAGAGTGGTCCCCACCGGGGCTGAGGTATCTACGACCCATTGGCTATCACTGTCTTCAGCCATGCAGACGGTCCGTTGCCAACTGCAGTCTCCAGCGCAGTCATTCGATCGCATCGATGGCAAGTTGAGGGTTGCCGGGTCGCCACCCATCGCCGGGTCGGCAGCGAGGTAGTTCGAGAACGTTTCGTCCATCACCAAACCAACACCCGTTGCTGCATCCAGATTTACGGTTCCTGCTCCTTGTTCATCGGCGTTGCTTGGGCCACCCAATTCAGCCACAGCGGGTGCCGCGCTCATCATCAAGGCTGAGCGAATCTGCGCAGGCGTCCAGCTCGGGTGAAGGGATTTCAATAGTGCCGCGGCGCCCGCGACATGAGGAGATGAAGCAGACGTGCCGGTCAAATAGGAAAACTGTGGAGCGGCACCAGCGGCATCCGCAACGGCGGAGAAAATCAGGGTTCCTGGCGCGGCTATGTCCGGTTTGGTAATGTCCATCGACAGGTTGGGGCCGCGAGAACTGGCGCGGTACAGCACGCCCCCAAAATCATCGTCGAGGACGCGTTCAGTGATGCCCGACATCGTCACCATGGACGCTGGGTTAAGCTGCAAGAAATCGACCATTGCTTCACCATCAGACTTGCCCACCATCAATGACGGAATCACCACAGATCCAATTCCTGTCATTGGAAATGGAGCTATCCCCAGGTGATTAAAGATCAACACAGCCACGGCACCAGCGTTGCTGGCGTGGTTTATCTTGGTCGAGAAGCCGCATGTACCACGACTGATCAGAGCAATTTCGCCATCGAACTCATCGCCCATTGGCCACGCACTGCAACCTTCGAAATTCGCCGGATCTATCGCACCTGCATAGCTGGCGACGGCGTCAACATCAATGCCTGCGAATAGGTCACTACTGCCCAACAGGCCATACATTGATTGCAACTCAGGACCGCCTCCATCCACCGATACCGCATTGGTGTTGATTCGGTTGTGCGACTGATTGCCCGCCGTAATCATCCACGGCCCAAGGTGTATCACCGCTCCGACCGGCGCGCTGCCGTTATTTCCAGCCGCCGTGACCACCGTAATGCCAGCGCTGACCGCATCGAGAAACTGTCGATCGATGTCGGTCCAGGGTGACAAGCCACCGGCAATCGAGAAATTAATTACATCTACGCCATCCAATATGGCCTGATCAATCGCCGCCATCATCGATGAGGTAAGGCAGGTGTCAGAGCAAACGTCATAGGCGATGATGTTGGCGTGCGGTGCCACGCCCGAGATGGAAGGGGCTGAAAACGCAATACCGGAATAGGTGTCAACAAACGGACCACTTAGCGTGTTGCCAACAGCGGTCGCGGCAACATGCGTACCATGCCCGCTACTGTCTTCAGGCCCATCATTCTCAACACCCCCATCAGCAAAATCCCAGGCACCGATCAACTTGTTGTTGCAGATGAAAGTCACCCCATCACAGGCACCGACGAAAACGCCATCGCCGAACGGGTTGTCGAATTTATGACCATCCTCCGGTGTGTCCGAGAACGAGGGGTGGTCCATATTGATGCCGGAATCGATAATGCCAACGACAACACCCTCACCCTTGCTCGCCATTGACGCCCCCATGGCCGTGCCAGTCCATATCGACTCAGCGCCTATCCATTGCGGACCGGCATCAGTCAATAACTGATGTTCCTGATCAGCAAAGATCCGTCGAACCTCATCGCGCTGTTTGAGTAACTCTACCTCTTCAGCATGCAGTTCGATGGCGATGCCGTTGGTCGCCACACGATACCGAAACCTCGGCACCATGGGTCGCCCGAGCTGGCGTTCAAACCCGGCCAAGTACTCACTCTGCATGGAGGCCAGATAAGTGAGGTAGGCATCTACATGGCGCCGCTCTCGCCTGCCGGACATTCCACTGCGCAAGTTCTCACCAGTAGCTTCCAGGCCAGGAATCTCACCACCATAGTGCAAGGCGGGCGTGTCATGAAATTCGATGATGTATCGAGTACTGGGCAAGGCATCACTTGCCGACTTGGCAGGTGGCAGCATCATCAAGCCGAATAGTAAAACTAGTGTTTGCATAACCCGGCCAGACAATGGCCTCGGTAGACGTGGAATTGTAGGCATTGACTCAAATTAGAGATTATCGGTCGCCCTGGCAAGTGGACTGCCGGCAGGCCAGGTAAAATCAAGCAACCGTTTCCCATGGCCTTACGCGCCCCGGTCTGCGAAAATGCCCGCCCTGATCTGTTTTTCGTTGAACCAATCTACATGCGCTTATCAAACTTTCACCTTGCCACCACCCGCGAAACACCGGCCGACGCCGAAATTGTCAGCCATCAATTGATGCTTCGCACCGGCATGATTCGCAAACTCACCTCGGGCATATACACATGGACCCCGCTGGGCCTGAAAGTATTGCGCAAGGTCGAAGCGATCGTTCGCGAAGAGATGGACCGTGCCGGGGCTTTGGAACTGCTGATGCCCTCGGTGCAGCCAGCGGAGTTGTGGCAAGAGACGGGCCGCTGGGAAAAATTTGGTGGCCAGCTTTTGAAGATCACCGATCGCGGCGGTCGCGACTACTGTTTCGGGCCGACGCATGAAGAAGTCATTACCGATCTGGCGCGCAATGAGATCCGTTCGTACAAACAGCTACCACTGAACTTTTACCAGATTCAAACCAAGTTTCGCGATGAGATTCGACCCCGTTTTGGTGTCATGCGAGCTCGCGAGTTCTTGATGAAAGACGCCTACTCCTTCCACATGAGTGAAGAGTGCATGGCCAAGACCTACAAGGTCATGTATGACGCCTATACGGCCATTTTCACGCGCCTGGATCTTGAGTTCCGTGCCGTGCAAGCCGACTCTGGTGCCATCGGCGGCAACGCCTCGCATGAGTTTCACGTGCTGGCCGAGTCCGGCGAAGACGCTATTTTCTACTCATCAGAAAGTGACTACGCTGCCAACCGCGAGCGCGCTGAGGCGATCTGGACTGAAGAAGCCAAGCCGGCCAGTGAAAGCATGGCTCGAGTTGAGACGCCCGAGCAAAAAACCATCGCCGACGTTTCGGCTTTTCTCGATATCCCAGTCGAGCGCTGTGTCAAGACCTTGATTGTCGAGAACGACGAGGGCGAACTGCTCGCGCTGGTGTTGAGAGGCGACCACGAACTAAATGAAGTCAAGGCCGGCAAACTGGACGAGTTGAACGGTGGCTGGAAATTCGCAGAAGAAGAAAAGATCAAATCAGCGATAGGCGCGGGCCTGGGCTCATTGGGTCCGGCCAACATGAAGATCAAGATCATTGTCGATCGCGCCGCCGCCAGCTGTGCAGATTTCTGTGCTGGTGCCAATGAAGATGGCTGGCATCACACCGGCATCAACTGGGATCGAGATGCAAAGTATGATCGGGTCGAAGACTTGCGCAACGTCAATGAAGGCGACCCGAGCCCTGATGGCAAAGGTGTTTTGAAGATGGTGCGCGGCATTGAAGTCGGCCATGTCTTCCAACTGGGTCGAAATTACTCCGAAGCGATGAATGCAGTAGTGCTCAATGAACAGGGCAAATCGCAGGCCATGTTTATGGGCTGTTACGGCATTGGTGTTTCGCGAATCGTCGCCGCAGCGATCGAACAAAATCATGACGACAAGGGCATCATCTGGCCACAGCCCCTGGCACCATTTCAGGTCGCATTGGCGCCGATGAATGCACACAAATCGGTACGCGTAAAAGAGGCAGCAGAGAAGCTATATGCCGAGCTTACTGCTGCCGGCGTCGAAGTAGCATTGGACGACCGCGGCTTAAGACCTGGCGTCATGTTTGCGGATCTGGAGTTGATTGGCATCCCCCATCGGATTGTGATTGGTGACCGCGGACTGGATGCAGGCACATTTGAATACCGACGACGCGGCGACAGCGAGAATCAGGATTGGCCAATCGAATCGACTGTGTCTCGCTTAACCGAGTTGCTGGCCAGCGGCAGTGTCTGAGAGCTACATCATGCGTGCAGCGAACGGACCGAATCGTGATTAATCGCCTACGCCAACTCCTTAAACGCCTGCGCACTGGCGAACAGGCCGATACACCGACCATCGATGCGATCGGGCATTTCGTGCTTCAACGCTGGCGCAATAGCGAGTTGCGAGCCGAGAACATAAAAGCGATTCGCTCGTTATGCCGGGCCGTTTACCTGGGCAACTCAACCGCCTGCTGCCGGGTACTGGGGCGTTTCCCGATGTTCGTCGATACAGACGACATCCACCTCGGTGTTCGCCTGCAGATGGATGGTTTCTGGGAAGCTCCAATCACCGAATGGGTTAGCCGCGCGGCCAGACCGGGCAAGACGATGCTCGATGTCGGCGCCAATTACGGCTACTTCACTTTGTTGATGGCACATCTGGTCGGGCCAGACGGCAAGGTGTGGGCGTTCGAACCCAATCCGCGCATTATGGACTTGTTGCGTGAGTCAATTCACCACTCAGGCTATGCCAGTCGAATCAAGACCAAGTGCGTTGCGTTGGACGCCAAACGAGGCCAGCTGCCGTTTCGGCAGCACTCAACATCGCCCATGAATGCACACCTGTTGTCGGCTGATGAGCTTGAGCAAGAGCACATCCTGGTAAAAACGCGAACGCTTGACGAAATCATTCCCGAAGGCACTCAAATTGACTTCATCAAGGTTGATATCGAGGGTGCCGAGCGCAATTTCTGGATCGGTGCGCAGCGAGTCATTGCCGACAACCCAGCGATCGAAATTCTGATGGAAGTGAACTACCGAAGGTACGATCAACCAGAAATTTTCTTCACCGAGATCATCGAAAACGGATTCGTGCTTCGGGAAATTACAGCGCCTTCAGGGCAGCTGCAAAAAGTCACACCACAACAATTGCTCGACCCAGCAAAAAAAGGACACCGCATGTTGTTGCTTCGCCGCGACGCAACACAGCAACTCAGCCCATGAAACGCCGCGGCGTTCTGAAACTGATCCCCGGTCTGGCTGCAACTGGCCTGGTGGGGCCCGGATGCCAGGCGCCCGGCAAGGACAAACTATCTTTTTTCATCGTTTCTGACGCGCACATGGGCTGGTCCAATCCCACGCAACCGTCGATCGATGAACAGACCGCCGCCATTTCGGTAATCAAAAAGCGGTTTTCGGGTGTCGATTTGTGGATCGATACAGGCGATGCACATCACGGCAACCTGCAAGGCGCTGAGCGACAGGCGGCACGCCTGACCTGGCTTGATACCATCGCCAATGCCCTGGACTCAGCACCACTTCTGTATGTACCGGGCAATCATGAACTGGGGCGCGGCCAGGGTGACCCTGAGATGGCGGCTTGCCAACTGGGTAGTCTAAGCCACCGCCCGTATTACAGCTTTACCCTCAAAGGCATTCATTTCGTCTCGCTGCCGCAACTGCTGGATACCATCTACATCACACGTGAAACGCTGGACTGGCTGGCTTTGGACCTGGCGCTGCATCAACACCAATCGGTGATCGTGCTCAGTCATAACGCCATTACGGGCACCACCTATGACGACGGCGCTACAGCCTACCGACGGACCATCAACAGTGATGAAGTTCTGGATGTCCTGGCCACCCATCCACAAGTATTGGCCTGGATGCATGGTCATAATCATGGGTATGAAATCGTTCGACGTGACGGTCGGTTGTACGTTTCCAATGGACGAATTGGTGGCTTCACGCCGACGCCCGATTGGGGCAGTCTAGGGCAAGGCCACTTGGGTGGGGTCTATGGCCAGATCGATCAAAGTGGCTTGTCACTTCGTTGCTTCAGCGCCACTGAGGACCGCTTCATGGATGAAATCGGCTTGGGTCACCTCAGCGCGTCGTTGCGGTCGACAACCTCCTTTGATGTGGCGGGCCCCGCCGCAGTCGGCCTCGGGCACGGCCGACAATGGGGCGGCACATCAACGGTGATTGCGCATCACTTTATTTCGGACCAGCCCCGCGGCAAAGCGGTTGTCGACAACCTCAATCACGGGGTGGTCAACGAGAACCCATCTCTGAACTACCCGAAAGTGCTGGCCGACGCGAAGAAGATTGAGAAAAAGGTCATCGGACTTGGAGTGAAGGGCCCCAAAAAGGCCTGGTCGGCCACCGAGCAGGCGCTTCAATTTGGCAATGGCGAGTTCGAAGTCTACTTCCCGCACACACTGAGAGGTCACGGCCTGACCGTCAGAGGCCCGTATTACACGTTACTGCCTGGTCAGCGCTATCAGTTCGACTGCCATTGGACCGGTTCGGTCCCCGCAGACTTGTCTGGCCAGATCCATCTGTTCGATGCCAACGGCGAACAAGCGTTGCTCGCCATGCAGCGCACATCTGCAGGCCGCTTTGAGTTTGAGGTTCCGAGCGAGCGCGGGGTGACCTTTGGTGTTATTCGCCTGGATCTGGTGGTCACCGAAGGACCATTGGGTCTGGAAGGGATTAAACTGCACCCGAGCAAAAGTACGAATGGGCCTGAACTGGCTCGCCTGCGCAGCCATCGGGCTCTAGTCGCTGAATCCAGTGATCGGTCGCCGCGACAATTCGAAACCACACTCACCGAGCTCAAGCTTGAGGGCGCGACCCATCAACTGCACCGTTGGCATCTACAGCAAGACGACCTGAAGTGGCAAATCCGTAATGCCGTTGCCACCTCTGGCGACGACCCTTCGGTCACACTGCAGGCAACCGAATTGTGTGCCGGACAGACCGACATCATTTGCGTGCCCATCTCTGGCCATAGTGGGGTCTACGTTAAGCGGCTACGAAACGTCACTCGGTGTGCGTTGAACTTGCCTTACCATCTGCGCGACTCGGTAACGGTGGTCGTTGAACATGCGGTCGGGCCAGTTTCGCTAGTGATCGCAAACGCCGACCAGGTTGAGCGCATCGAGGGAGGCGAAGTCACTGAGCTTGCCGGCAACGATATGGTGGTTCGCCAACATTCTGCTTCGACCATTTCGATCGTTGCAAAGAGTCAGGGAAGCGCTTAGTTATAGGTCGTCCACGATTAGCCACCCATGGCTAACGCGGACACGGGGTTCAAGGAGCGCGGTTATGAAAGTTCTTCATTTTCAATGGTTTGAAAATGCCGGTCCATCCGTGGACCGGTCGAGCTGGTCCAGAAACGTGAACTGTGGACGCGCTCTAGTTAGAGGACGTCCACGATTAGCCATCCACGATTAGCCGCCTATGGCTAACGCGGACACGGGGTTCAAGGAGTGCGGTCATTGAGCTGGTACGTAAACGATGGACGCGCTCTAGTTAATCAGTTGCAGATAATCTTCGGCCGTGTTCTGCCACGATAGCTCCGATGCCTTGGCTCGCTGCCCTAGATGCAAGCGGTGCCAGGTATCTGCATCTGCCATTTGTTCAATCGCTTGGCTTAGCCCGGCAGTGGAGGGTTCGAATTTGGTCAGCCCACTGCCCGTTTTTCCGCACGGGCTGCACTCGACCAAAAAGCCATTTCGATCATGATCGACCACCTCATCGACTGGTGGCATGTCGGTAGCAATGACCGGCATGCCATGCGCGGCCGCCTCAAACAAGTGCACGCCAAGACCCTCCCACCGCGACGGTGCGAGGCAAACGTGGGATTGGGTCAGCAGGGATTGGTACTCGGCGAACTCGAGGTCTTTTTGGATGTGTCGAATGCGCGGATCACCCTCCACATCGATGGGCTCAGCTTCCTGGTGTGTTGCCTGACTCTTGATAATCAACTCAATGTCATCGCGCTGCACCGACTTGAATGCTGCGACCGTGGATTCGATTGGCTTGCGCCGTCCCAGCATCCCGCCGTGAAACAGGAACGTTGTTTTGTTCTCTGGCTGGCTTACATGCCACTGCAGCAGTTCGGGATGCACGCCCCACCGGACATACGGACTGTTCAATCCCATCGACTGGTATCGCGCCTGTTCAGCGCGAGTCAGTGAATAAACTACGTCATAGGCCGCTTGTACTGGCTCGACGTGTTGTGGCCCAAATCGCTCCCAGACGAAGCGACCAATCACCTTGACGCCCATGCGCCGCACCTGCTGCAACTCCTCGAACTGAAAGTTCATGTCGCAAAACAGAATGTCGACCCCGGACTGCTCAACCCAGTTGACATATTCCTCGACCGGAATCTCGAAGCGGCTGGCGACGGTCAAATCGGGAATGTCCCAAACACCTGTGCGCTTGACCAGATTTGGCATGGTGCCGATGGCCCGAGAGGGTCGTGCCAAAACCCGCGTCTGGTGGCCAGCCTGCAAGAATATATCGCGTATATGACGTGTTACTTCGGCCTGGCCGCGATTCTGCCACAACGACACAAACCCTATGATCGGCTTGCCCATCACAAGTACCCAGCCTGTTGCATAAGCTCTATCGCACCGACGCGCTGCAGCGCCTGTTGCCAGCGCGGGTCATCGCAGAAATCCGGAACGCTGTTTGGCCGCACGTGTTGAACAGCGAAGTCGATCACGCCTTGATCAATCGGCATCGCCAATCGCGAATAAAGATTCGTCATGACCGAACCAGGATCGTCACAAAGAGCCTCATGACGAAGCAACAAATGCTGGTCGGCAAAGTATTGTTTGGCACCGGCCAGGGTGCGGCCGACCTTGAAGGTCCAAAGCCAAAGTATGCGCTCTACGTCTGTGAGGTCGCCGATATCTGCTCCGGTCAGGCTTGCCGCAGCTTCTGCAATACGGCGGCTATTCCAGGCATTTAACTGACTGCGACGGGTGAAAAACGCATCGGCATCGGGGAAAAGGTGTGCGCGAACCCTGCTCTTGCCGAACATGTAGGAACACACCACCGCTTTTGGGTCGCGTAACAAGACAGCAAACAAGGCATCCGGGGCAATCTGGGCCAGTATGCCGACGCGGCAATACATCCGGGTGAACTTGATCGCTGTGGGTGGCTGGTGCTGGATCATCGCTTGCAGATAGTCCACCACGAAGCCCGGCATGCTGCTGGTCACTTCATTGGCAGGCTGGCTGGGCGCGCCCTGGTTGAATGCCTCATCATCAACTGGCAAGCCATTTTTCGCGCAAAACTGTTGGCGAAAGTTTCTTACTTTGTCCATCAGGTCGTTGGCCTGCAGTCCGCTGCCGCCCCCCTTGGCGCCTGGCCGACCCTTGGACAGGGGCTCGTAATACATATTCCAGCGGGGGTCCCTGGACAGCAGGTCGTAAACGATTGTGGTCCCCGATCGGCGCATGCCTTGCATTAGCAATGTCGTCATGGTGAGGCCCACGCGGCTTCCAGAGAAGCATATCGTTGTTGCAGATGTGCCATCAGCACCTTCAGTTTTCGTCCACTCTGCACGGTGTTTCGCACCTTCCATTGCTGGTCCAGACTCGGCGCGGCCACCTCAACATCCGGAGGATTGGTCAACACCTGCCGGAAGTAGGTCTGAATGCGCTCGTGATTGCGTCTCATGTCGCGGCGTTCGTCGCCTCCCGAAAAGTCTTTGCTCATGCCACCTAAATGAAGCAGTGCCTTGTGGTTTTCATGACCGACGCGAAGTCCTGTATAGGACGCCATCAAGGACAGCAGCTTTCCAGTGTCGTAGTTTTGCTCGGTGATGTCGCTGGCATCAATTTGCTCTACAACCGCTGATGGCAATCGCCGGGGGTGGTGCCGCTTGAACGAAATGCCGTATCGTGCCATCAACTGGCTCACCGGGGCACGACGATACACCGAGAAATAGCTGGCCGCCACCGCTTTGCCGGACGGACTTATCGTGGCTTGACCACCGAATCCGCGACGTACCAATGACTCGGCGTTTTTGGCAATAGTGCAGCTGGAAAAGACGTCATGACTGGCGATCTGCTGCGCTAGCCAGTCAGACAGTGGCTCCAGTGCTGCAACGTCACTGTCGGCGAAAGCAAACCACGGTTGTTGATCGAGCTTGAACGCATAATCCAATGCGATGCCGTGTGCTTGCACCACGTCGAATGCAGCCACAAAGCTCAATCGGGAATGACCGTTGCAGAGACGATCGAGCCGTTTTGCTTCATCTCTATCGATACCGTTGCCCACCAACACCAGATTGAACGGCAGATGCTCCAGCAAGGAGTAAATACACCACCGAAGGGTCGAGAACGTCGCAGGCAGCAGCACGATGTAGAGTCTCTGCCCTGCCAAAGCGGACTTCGGATCACTCATAACGCCAAAGCTTCTGGTACTTCGGGCATAGCTCAAGCAGCTGCGCCAGCATTTGTTGTCTCGACTGGTCTTGCCTGCGCCATCGCGCTACCCGATCGCGGCTCACCTGTCCGGCCGGCCTGTGCTCTGGCTGTCTCGAGTGACCTTTTGGCCGGTGCGGCTGCTCAAAGAACAACGCGGTCTCTGGTGTTTCAATTTCGCTCTCAGCGAAATTTCGAACATCCTCGATCAATGCCGTTTCGGTACAAAGATCCTCATACCGAACCTGCATCGTCTCTTGGGTCGAGGCAATTTCGCTCTGAATCGTTGCCTGTTGTTCGAGGTAGGCTGCCAAAGCTTGCGGGTGAAAGCCATCGGGCCAGGCGCGAGCAAGCTTGGCTGGCTCTGCCTTGAGACGCGCCTCAAGCGAAATATAGATATCGCGAGGGTCGCGGCCCAACAGGATAAACTTCATAGGCACGCCGAGGTCGACATACTTGGCCCACCCGCAGTTGACGATTTCCTTGATACCCACCTGCATCCCCGCTGACTGCAACAGCGGCCACGTCGTTTCCTTGAAGTAGGCGAATGCACCTGTCTTGTCCCCCTTGTGCCACGCGCGCTTTATCTTTAGCAGGTCAAGCCCGTGAGCCGACAGCGCATCAATAAAGCGACGATCGATACGATAACCACCACTGGCGAAATGCGGCTCTGGAAAAACCAGCGTTTTTGGCAGCTGTGACAACAACGAGGCCAGCAGCGTCGACCCGCTGCGCCGAACGGCAGCAATGTAGATCAGCGGCTTATTGGAGGGCATCAGCAAAGCCCTCGGTATTCTCGTAGCTCAATTGCTCAAGCAAAGGTTTCAGACCCACTCGGTTGATCGCGGCATTCCACCTGTTGTCCCGGGGCGCAACACAGATCGGTGCTGCCATGACATGCCCTTGCAGCCATTCAAGCACAACAGCAGGTGGTGATTGCTGTAGCAAGCGGTCGTAGATCAAATGCAGAGTCTGCTCTGGTGATGCCAGGATGTCTTCATGTCGTACCAGGTGAGCACGTTCTCCGAACGCAGTCTGGCCCAATGTCATCGCCTGTACCGTATCGCGCCAAAGTGCCAACAATAGCTCAACGTCTGTTCCATTTCCGATCGTAGTGGGGTCAAGATTGGCGCATAAACCTTGAGCGTACACACGCTCGCCCTTTTGCATGGTAGATGCGTTAAAGAACGTGTCAGCCGAGGCCAGCTGTTGTTGATTCTTCTTGCCCTTGCCAAGCAAGAAGGAGCTGACCACAGACCGAGGGTCGCGAACAATCAGTAGCAACTGAGCCTTGGGGAACTCACGTGCCAACGTCGCCAATTTTTGCGCGGCCCGCACGAACTTGAGCACTGGCCGACCTTCACTGGTGCGCTCTATGTAGCGCAAGTAACGAATGACAATATCGGGCAGGTGCGGACCGAACTCCAGTTCAGGTGCTCTCGGACCACCATGGTTCAACACATCAAGGTCGTTGAGCCCTTCGCTTGCGCCAAACTGTCGCCGGACCTGTCTAATTCGATCGAAATAATCGACTGACCGAATTCGACTACCCCCTCCAACCGCTGTTTTTTTGGCCGCAGCTAAAGGTTCGTAATACGGTGAGGATGCCGGGTCGGCGGTTAGAACATCCAGCAGGAAGGTGGTCCCGGAGCGGCGCATGCCCTGAATGAAAATCATGACTCTGATTCCAGTTGGCGAAAAGCTTCTCGCCGCAGAGTCGACCATAGCTGATCTGCTTCCTTGTTGTCTGTCGCACGCGCCTCGGAGCGAATCAGATCAGTTTGCAATGCCGATGCGACCTCGGCCCCGTAGCTCAGTCCGCAACGCCGACACAGTTGTTTGAGCCTGTCCTGATAGGAATATCCCAATTCATCAAACAATATGAAGGCGACCGGCTGCTGACTTGAGATGGTTAACAGCCTTCGGTTGTACTGAAGCCACAACGTCACGCCGTCGGCCAGCGGCATGTCATTTCTTCTGTTCAGGGACTCGGCAACCGCCATGGGCGAACGAATACTGGCCAACAAATGACAGCCTGAGAACACTGACTTCCACACGCTCCAGGTCAACAGGAATCGTGGGTCTTTGATCACCCATTTGGCATGCTGGCGATAGGGCCGTAGCGCTTCCGATAGCTGAGACAGGTTGCCCTGGAACGTTGCACTTTCTGGTGGCGGTTGATCCCAGCTAGCCGCAACGGAAGATAGCAAGTCATTGTTGATGCCCCGCAGGACCGGATCCTCCATGACCGCACGACGCCGTTGCCGAGAACCGCCTCGACTGGTATCGCAAACCCAGGCACCTGCCGCATGCAGGCTTCTCACCAAACATGACGTGCCGCTTCGGTGCATTCCAAGCACTACGATCTGGCTCATTTTTTCAATACTGCAAACGAAAAAAAGGCCCCGCCATCGGCGGGACCTTTTTCAAACCGTGAATTGGTTTGCTTAAGACCTAGGGGCAAGCGCCTATGCCAGAAACACAACCTGGGCTGGTTTGGCGACGCAGCTCTACTGCATCAATAACGACCTCACCCTGATAGCTCGGCTGGAAGCCACGGATCAGGCCCAGGCGCATAGAGTCAGTCGTTTCAGCACCGTTGTTCAGGCCCGTCTTGGCACCTACTTCAACGTCGTCCAGGTAAATGGTGCAAGCGCCATCGTTGGCGGCAGCGTTGGACTCAAATACATAGTCAAACTCAATGCTGGCAGGACCGGCTGGGAGGTTAACCCAGGTATCGGTGCAACGACCACGGGCACGATCACCGCCACCGATGTCATCACCAACCCACTTCACATTGAACTGGTAACCGCTGTTGTTGTTGTTACGGATCAGAACACTCAACAGCAGAGAAGGACCACCGGCTGGGCGACGAATGTCGGCAACTCGACCACGTGCTTCACCACCGGTCGCTGCGTTATCAAAGTCCATACCGCTTGGGTCGACCAGGAATCGGCCGCGAACACGAGGCTCACCATTAGCGAAGTTATAGCGAACGAATGCGCTGCTGTTGTCTGGCTCAGACAACGGCTTGTTTACGACCAGTACACAGTCACCTTCGTAACCGGCACGCATTTCAGCGGTTGTGCTGGTGCCACCTTGAGCAGTTACCGGCTGTACCCACGCATCGGTGTTACATGTACCAGCGTTGGCGTTGAGAGACATGCCAAGCGCGGCTGCAAGGCTGATAAAAATTAGGTTGCGTTTCATTTTGAACTCCCTAGCGAGATAATACGGGGCCGGTAAAAAATCGACCAGTCATAGGTTAAAACGTAAGTTTTGCGAAAAACCGCTCACTTCAGTGCAAAAAAACTTTGGCGAGGTCGATTTTCTCTCCCTGTTGCCATCCCCAACGACGGCGGACCAACCGCATGGTAGCAAACTCGCGGGACAGAAAAAACAAACTGTGTCACGGCACCGTCGCCTGGGCGCTGCAGCAACACGTGGATGCGCGCTGGATCCTTGCCACAGTCACTGGTCACAACCAGGCCTGGTTTGTCACTCACTACGATGCCCAGCTACAGCCGCAGTGGCTAACTCAATTTGAAGCGATGCTGTGCAGACGGCTGAGCGGCGAACCGCTGGATTACATTCTTGGAACTACAGCGTTTCGAAATTTCGATCTGGACGTTGACGATTCGGTGTTGACGCCGCGCGCCGATACCGAAGTTGTGATCGACCTCGCCCTGTCCCACCTGGCCAGCGACCGCCCGACTCGCTGCGTTGATCTGGGCACGGGATCCGGCGCCATTGCCATTGCCATTGCGCTGGAGCGCCCTTTGGCCACGGTGGTCGCTGTGGACCGCAGCAATGCTGCGTTGGCCACTGCCCGTAACAATATGACAAAGCTGGGTGTGAGCGTCGAAACGCACCTTGGACATTGGCTGCAAGGGCTCGACCAACGATTCGACCTGATCGTCTCAAACCCACCCTACATTGCAGAGGACGACCCGCATCTGGCCGAGCTGCAACATGAGCCTCTTTCGGCACTGGTATCAGGGCCTGACGGGCTTGACGACCTGCGAGCCATCATCAAGCAAGCCCCTGCTCACCTGCTGGCTAACGGCTGGCTGCTGCTGGAGCACGGCCATGACCAGAAAACCCGCGTGATTGAATTGATGCACGAGCAGGGGTTTGTAGACGTTGCCGGCTATCAGGACCTGGGAGGGAACGACCGCGCAGTGGAAGGGCGGTGGCCCGGCCCCTGACGGCCATGGTTACTGCAGCCAGATAACCACGGCATGCAGAATCAAACCAACCAGCCCGCCAACCAGCGTGCCATTGATGCGAATGAACTGCAGGTCCCGGCCGACGCTCAGTTCAATGCGTCGCGCTGCCGTCTTGCCGTCCCAGGATCGCACCGTGTCCGAGATAATGGACGTCAGAGCCGGTGCGTTGCTGGCCAGGGCCCAACTTAAGAACTCAGTCAACCACGCATTCAATGCTCGGCGTGTGTCAGGCTGTTCGGTCAACCGTTGTGCAGTCGACAGCAGCAACTCGGGCAAGGCCTGACGCAAATGCGAATCGGCATCGCCCAGCTGCTGAACCAGTTCAGCGGCGAACTGGTCCCAAAGCACGTCAATGTACTGCTGCAGATGATCGCCCTGGCCCAGTGCCTGGCGCCATTGCTCGAGTCGCGCCCTGGTGTCGGGGTCGTGCTGCAAGTCATCTGCAAATTGCGCCAGCCGCGCCTCAAGCTGCCTGCGCAAGGGGTGCTCATCATCAACGGCCAGTTCCGCCAGCCGCTGTTCGCCACGGTCCATCATTTCGTTGAAGACCTTGCGGTCCACCGCGCCCGGCAACCACCAGGGCCGATCATCGCCAAAGCGCTCCCGCAAGGACTCGCGGTGCTCGGGCAGGGCCGACGCCAGGTAACGAAACAGATCATTGAGCAAGCCATGGTGATGTTGATTGCTCAACATCAACTCGAGCATGCGCCCGAAGGCAGATGTCAGGTTGATATCACTGCCGACGGCCAGCAGCCGCTCACTCAAGAACTGTTTCAAGGACTGATCGCGACTGGCTTCAAAAAAGCCGCTGAACCATCGCGCCAGCAAATCGGCGACGCGTTGCGCGTTGGCAGGGTCACTGAGCCATTTGGCACCGAGGCCTACCAGGTCATAGCTGGCCAGTCGCGGCTTCAACACCTCAACGGACAAAAAGTGTCGCTCAAGAAATTTGGCCAGGGAGTCGCCGATCTCGTCCTTGCGACGCGGAATGATGGCGGTGTGTGGAATAGGAATGCCCATGGGATGACGAAACAGCGCGACCACGGCAAACCAGTCGGCCAGTGCGCCAACCATGGCCGCCTCGGCAAAGGCATTGACCCAGGGAGCCCAAGCGGTGGATAGGGAAACAGTGGCGAAAAACGTGACCGCCATCAGACCCAGCAACAACAGCGGTATGCGCCGCATGCGCTTCAAGCGTTGTATCTGCGCCTGCTCAGCAGGGTCAGGTTTCATCAGCGTAATATGTCGCTAGAATTTGATGCGCCCTGTCAGCATGTCCTTGAACATCACCCAATCGCCAACAAAGCTGTAGGCGGGATAGGTGAAGGTGGCGGGCCGGTTTTTTTCAAAGAAAAAATGGCCTACCCAGGCGAAACCATAGCCAATCACTGGCAACAACAGCAATGCAATCCAGGTTTGAGTAATCAGCACCCAGACCACCAAAGCCAAAACACAAAACGAGCCGACGAAATGCAGCCGTCGACAGGTCGTATTGCTGTGCTCAGACAAATAGAACGGATAAAACTCGGCGAAGCTCTGGTATTTCTTGCTCATGGTCTTGCGCTACCGATAACCCTTCATCAACTTGGCCAGGGCCTCGCTACCGGGGCACAGTTCATTGTGAGGCAGGTCCCGCAGAGGCTCTTGGCAAGTGCCTGACACCTGGTGGAACTCAGGCTCCGCGCCATCGAAATACAACAGCCCGGTGACCACACGCCCTTCGGCCTGATGATGCTGAATATATGAAATGGCGGCAGCTCTATCGTCGGCGTTGTAGGCCTTGTCTACCTTCTTCAACAGCATGTGCGAGCCGTCATGCAATCGTACTGAGGTCACCTCACCGGAGGCAAAATCGACGGTGATTTCTTGCCGCGGCGGTACAAAATCGGTGTGGATGGTCTCAACAATGTTATCGCGCGTGTATTGGTAGCTCTTGGTCGAGCCATCGTGGTCATTGAACGTGACGCACGGTGAGATGACGTCAATCAAGGCAAAACCATCATGGCGAATCCCCGCCTTGATCAGTGGCACCAACTGATCCTTGTCGCCGGAAAAGCTTCTGGCCACGAATGAGGCCCCCATACTGATCGCCATGTTCACAGGGTCAATCGGTGATAGTTGATTGGGCGCGCCCTTTTTCGGTTTCGAACCCAGATCAGCGGACGCGGAGAACTGGCCCTTGGTCAAGCCGTACACACCATTGTTTTCAATGATGTACAGCATATTGAGGTTGCGCCGCACCGCGTGGGCGAACTGCCCGATGCCGATCGACAGTGAATCGCCATCGCCGGAAACACCAACGTAGGCCATGGATCGCTCGGCAGCATTGGCCCCGGTCACCACCGACGGCATGCGCCCATGCACCGAGTTGAAACCGTGTGAAGCACTCAAAAAATACGCGGGTGTCTTTGATGAACAGCCGATACCCGACAACTTGGCCACCCGATGCGGCTCTATGTCGAGCTCAAAAAAGGCTTTGACCAATGCAGCGGTGATGCTGTCGTGACCGCATCCGGCACACAGGGTCGACATCCCCCCCTCATAATCGCGCTCGGAAAAGCCTAGCTTGTTCACCGGCTGGCCGGGGTGGCGCGCTGCAGGTTTGGCAATATGACTCATGCCGTTTTCCTCTGCTGAAGATGGTTCAACACGCCTTGCACAATAAAGTCGGCGTAGATCGGCAGCCCGGAGTAGTGCAGCAGGGGCACCAGGTCATCGCGCCTCACGCCCAGGTCGTTCATCAGCAACGTACGCATTTGCGCATCTCGATTCTGTTCAACGATAAACACTACTTCGTGGCGGTCGATAAATTTCTGCACCTCGGAACCAAATGGAAAGCCTCGTATCCGCAGGTAGGCGGCGTCGAGCCCCTGCTCTTTCAGACGGTCCAGCGCTTCAATCATCGCGCCATCACTGGAGCCATAAGCGATGATTCCAACTTCGCCATCATGCGCGCCGGATTCCACGGCGGCGGGCACACGGTGACGTGCCTCGTTGAATTTGAACTTGAGTCGATCCAGCACCTCCTGATACTCATCGGCATCTTCGGTGTAGCCGCCAAATTTGTTGTGCCCGGAGCCACGCGTGAAATAAGCGCCCTTGGGGTGCACCCCTGGCAAGCTGCGCGCGGCAATGCCGTCGTTGTCGTCATCGAGATAACGGTGAAACTTTTCAATTGCTGCCAGTTGCTCTGCATCGAGCACTTCGCCTCGATCAGGGCGGCGAGCATCATCCCAGGTGAACTCGGGACATGCCCATTCGTTCATGCCTATATCCAGATCGGAGACGACAAATACCGGCGTTTGCAATCGCTCGGCCAGATCAAAGGCGTCCGCCGCCATCTCAAAGCACTCTTCCGGGTTGGCCGGATACAGGCAGACATGCTGTGTGTCACCATGCGATGCGTAGGCGCAGATCAAGATATCGCACTGCTGTGTGCGTGTCGGCATGCCGGTCGATGGTCCGACCCGCTGAATATCAAACAGCACCGCCGGAATTTCGGTGTAGTAAGCGAAACCGATGAACTCACTCATCAGTGAAATGCCCGGCCCCGAGGTTGGTGTGAAGGCTCGCGCCCCGTTCCAACTGGCACCGACGACCATGCCAATGGCGGCCAACTCATCTTCGGCCTGGATGATCATGAAACGATTGCCTTCATCACCGCTTCGAAACTTGTTGCAATAGCCGGCAAATGCATCCATTAACGATGTCGAAGGCGTGATCGGGTACCAGGCGCCAACGGTAGCCCCGGCATACAAACACCCCAGCGCCGCGGCCGCGTTGCCGTCGATGACGATCTGGCCGTCGGTTTTGCTGTCCGATTCGAGTCGGCAGTGCAAGGGGCAGTCAAAATTTTCCTTGGCGAAGTCATAGCCCAAGGCGATAGCTTTGTGGTTGGCATCAATCAAATGCTGTTTGTCACCAAACTGATCCTTCAGCAACTGCTTGATCACCGCCATGTCGATGTCCAACAAAGCGGCCAGGGCCCCAGCGTAAATCACGTTCTTCATCAGAATGCGGATACGCGATCCAGTGAAAGCCTCCGACGCCATACGTGCGAATGGCACGCCAATGAAGGTGACATCGTCTCGCGACAGTTGCTCATCCCATGGCCAGGTCGAGTCGTAAATCAAATAGCCGCCCGAGCACACCTCGGCGACGTCACGCTTATAGGTCTGCGCATTCATCGCCACCATCACGTCAACCTGACCGGCTCGCGCCCGATAGCCATCACCGCTGATTCTGATCTCGTACCAGGTTGGCAGCCCCTGAATGTTGGATGGGAAGAAGTTCTTGGCCGACATCGGCACGCCCATGCGAAAAATCGCCTTGGACACCAGACCGTTGGCGCTGGCAGAGCCGGTGCCATTAACGTTGGCCATCTTCAGAACGAAGTTATTGACTTTGTGCCCGCTCATGCTGACGCTCCCTTGTCAGCAGCATATTGATCGACATGCTTAAGATTGATAGTGAATTGCTGCATGTCCCAGGCTGCCGTTGGGCAGCGTTCAGCGCATAAACCGCAGTGCACACACAAGTCTTCATCCTTGACCATGACACGCCCGGTTTGCGGCAAGCCATCGGAAACAAACAAGTCCTGACCCGGGGTGTGCGCTGGTGCGCTCAAGCGATTACGAAGATCACTTTCGGGCCCGTTCTTGGTGATGGTCAAACAGTCGGTGGGGCAGATATCGATGCAGGCATCGCACTCAATGCACAGCTTGGTATCAAACACCGTCTGCACATCGCAATTAAGGCAGCGCTGCACTTCGGCTTTGAAATCCTCACGCGAGAAGCCAAGTTCCACTTCGATCTCAAGCTCGTCAAAGCGCCGGTCCAGATCGACGTGACGCATTTGCTGTCGCGTCGCCGAACTGTAATCGTTGGCGTAACTCCACTCATGCAAGCCCATCTTGGTGCTGCTTAAATTCATGGTTGGTGGCAGCCGATCGGTGAGCGCCTCGCTCTGACAATACTGATGGATGGAAATGGCTGCCTGGTGGCCGTGTTCGACCGCCCAGATAATATTCTCCGGACCAAACGCCGCATCACCACCGAAGAAAACGCCTGGCCGCGTCGACTGAAATGTGGTGCGGTCCACCACCGGCACATCCCACTGGTCGAATTCGATGTCCAGGTCGCGCTCAATCCAGGGAAAGGCATTCTCCTGGCCAATGGCCAGAATCACGTCATCGCACGGCAGGTCCACGGTGTCGACTTTGCGAGTTTCAGTAATGCGACCATTGTCGATGTCGTACTCCATGACATCGAAGCGCATGCCCACCAGTGTGCCGTTGTCATGCAGGAAGGCCGCTGGCGAATGGTTGATGACGATCTCAACGTTTTCTTCCTCGGCATCTTCCAGTTCCCAGTCCGATGCCTTGAAAAATCCACGGGGCTTGCGCGCCATGACTTTGACGTCGTCGGCGCCCAGGCGCAGCGCGGTGCGGCAACAGTCCATTGCGGTGTTGCCGACACCAATGATCAACACCTTCTTGCCGATGGCATCAATATGTTTGAAGGCCACCGACTCCAGCCAGTCGATGCCGATGTGAATTCGCTCACCCTGATCGCGCCCGGGCAGATTCAATTCCTTGCCCCTGGGCGCACCGGAGCCGACAAACACCGCATCGAAGCCTTCATCGAGCAAGGCCTTCATGCTTGTTATCTCGTGACCTAGGCGCAAGTCGACACCCATATCGACGATGGCCTCGATCTCTTCGTCCAGCACCGGGACCGGCAGCCGAAATGCCGGTATGTTGGTGCGCATCAAGCCACCGGGCTGCTTGAAGCGTTCGAATATGGTGATCTCGTAGCCCAAGGGCATCAGGTCATTGGCCACCGTCAACGATGCACAGCCTGCACCAATACAGGCAATGCGTTTACCATTTTTCTTTTCCGGCGCTCGGGGCAGTCGGTCGCTGACATCGCTGCGATGATCCGCGGCAACGCGCTTGAGTCGGCAAATGGCCACCGCCTTGCCATCGACTCGGGTACGACGACAGGCCGGCTCGCAGGGCCGGTCACACACCCGACCCAATATCCCAGGAAAAACGTTGGACTGACGATTGAGCATATAGGCATCGTCATACCGGCCTTGCGCAATCAAGCGTATATATTCAGGCACATTGGTATGGGCCGGACATGCCCATTGACAGTCGACTACCTTGTGAAAGTAGTCGGGGTTGGATGTATCGGTTGGCTCCATCGGCGAACAGCCGTTGCTCATACCGGATCACTCCTGTCAGTTCCTGTACTGATCTGGATCATACACCAAACACGCATGCCGATTTTTAGCCTTCATTTTGATCTTTGTTGACACCCAAATACGCGCTTGCCAGGACACGTAGAAACGCCCCGCGCAACACGAACCATACGGTAGAGTATGGACAGCACCGAGTACGGGCGATAGACTAGGAGAGTCTAGATTCTTGAACGACTACCTGGAAGCAGATCTCACGCGATGGAAAGTAACTACCGACCTGTCGTGCTGGTGGACGGACGGCGCACGCCGTTTCTTCGCGCTAGCACCGATTATCACGACCTGGGCAACTACGACCTGGCGCGTCTGGCTTTGCTCGGCCTGCGTCAAACGCTCAATCTGAACCTGACCGATATCGATTACGTGATTATGGGCAATGTCATTTCCAATGGCATCAACCCCAATGTTGCTCGTGACGGCATGCTTGGCGCGGGCTACCTGCCTGCGACGCCAGCCTTCACCGTATCGCAAGCCTGCATCTCGGCCAACCGCGCATTCACCTCCGGGGCTGACCTGATTCGTACCGGCCAGGCCGATATGGTTGTCGCCGGCGGCGTCGACTCAATGTCAGACGTGCCCATCATGTTCAAAAAGCCGATGCGCAAACGCTTGATGGCGGCGCAGCGAGCAAAGGGCCCCGGCGACTACCTGAAACTGCTCAAGGGCATGAGCCTGTCTGACCTGGGGCCACAAGTCCCGGCCATCGCCGAGTTCTCTACTGGCTTGAGCATGGGTCAGGATACCGATCGACTGGTCGCCAGATTCGGTGTTGGCCGCGTCGACCAGGACGAGTTCGCGCTGCGTTCTCACCAGTTGGCCGGCAA
This sequence comes from Lysobacteraceae bacterium, assembly GCA_021604725.1. GTDB lineage: Bacteria > Pseudomonadota > Gammaproteobacteria > Xanthomonadales > BQJN01 > BQJN01. The sequence goes on from BQJN01000018.1 coordinate 36,689, forward strand.
GGCCTGGGAAGACGGGCTGTTCGATGATGAAGTATTGACCGTACAGATTCCACCCAAGTTTGCGCCAATTAGCCAGGACAATGGCATTCGACCAGACTCGACCATGGAGCAACTGGCCAAACTGAAGCCAGCCTTCGTGCGTCCGCACGGCACCATCACGGCAGCCAATGCCTCTTATCTGACCGACGGCGCTGCGGCGGTGGTCGCCATGAGCGAAGAGAAAGCCAAGGCGCTGGGCATGTCGACTGAAGTTCGACTGCTCGAATACACCTATTCGGGCACCAACCCCGATGGCGACCTGCTGATGGGTCCGGCGCATGCGTCGGCAAAGCTGTTGCAGCGAACCGGCCTGACATTGAGCGACATTGATGTCTTCGAATTCCACGAAGCGTTCGCCGGCCAGGTACTGGCGAACCTCAATGCACTCGATACAGCGGCGTTCTGCAAAGCAGACCTGGGCTTGAGCAAGAAAATCGGCAGAGTGCCGGTAGGCAAACTCAATATTCACGGCGGTTCAGTTTCCATTGGCCACCCGTTCGGCGCGACCGGCGCTCGACTGTTGACCACCGCACGCAACCGCTTGATCCGTGAAGACGGACGCTACGCACTGATTGCTGCCTGCGCCGCCGGTGGCCTCGGCAGTGCCATCATTTTGGAACGGAGTAAGTAACCATGGCTTATTGCGATATCGAACGCCACGATGATGTGGTCGTGGTATGGCTCGATGAGCCAAAAAGCACTGTCAACACCTTGTCGATGGACATGCTCGATGAATTCGAGGCCATGATCGATGACATCGAGAAAGACAACGATGTGAAAGGAGCGGTGCTGATCAGCCGCAAGAAGGATGTCTTCATTGCCGGTGCCGATGTCAAGGCGCTGCTGGAAATGGAGTCCGGTGAGCAAGCCACTGAGTTGTCGCGACGCGGTAACGCGCTGCTAAGCCGTATGGCCAACCTGAAAAAGCCGATCATTGCCGCGATCCATGGTGCCTGCCTTGGTGGTGGTAACGAAGTGGCCATGGCCTGCCACTATCGCATCGCAACCGATCATCCAAAAACCATTCTCGGCCAGCCTGAAGTCAAGCTTGGCTTGCTGCCCGGCGGCGGCGGAACGCAGCGACTACCCCGACTGGTCGGTTTGACCAAGGCGCTGGATATTCTGCTGACCGGCAAGAACATCTATCCCTACCCCGCCAAGAAAATGGGCCTGATCGACGAGATCATCCATCCGCCAGGCTTGTTGCAGGCGGCAATTGCGGTGGCTCGCGATGGTGTACCTGAGCGTGATGTGAAACGTTCGACCATGGACAAGGTGCTGGAATCGACCTCGTTTACGCGCGACTACGTCACCAAGAAGGCGCTGGAGACGGTTGAACGCAAAACGCGTGGCAATTATCCGGCCCCGAAGAAAATTCTGGAATGTGTATCCATCGGTCTCGATGAGGGTCTGGAAAAAGGACTGGAAGCCGAGTCGAAGGGCTTCGGCGAGTTGCAGGAAACGCCCGAGTGCAAACAGCTGATCGGTCTGTTCCTGGCCACCCAGGAGGCCAAACACAACCCGTTTGAGAAAAAAGCCAAGGATGTGTCCTCACTGGCCATGCTCGGCGCCGGCTTTATGGGCGCAGGGATTACCGAGGTGTCGATCACCAAAGGCATCGAAGTCACACTGCGCGACTTGAACATGGAAGGCGTCGGCCGTGCCAAACAAACGATCTGGAAGAATCTGCAAAGCAAGGTCAAAAAGCGTGCGCTGTCATCGTTCCAGTCCGACGTGATAATGAGTCGGATTGAAGGGGTGACAGATCTGGAGCAGATCAAGGGTGCCGATATTGTGGTCGAAGCCGTGTTTGAAGATATCGACCTGAAAAAGCGCATCGTCGCCGAGGTCGAGTCAGTCTGCGGCAGAAGCACGATTTTCGCCAGTAACACCTCATCGTTGCCGATTGGCGAAATTGCAGCGGATGCCAAATACCCACAAAACATCATTGGCATGCATTACTTCTCGCCAGTGCCGAAGATGCCTCTGCTGGAGATCATCGTCACCGACAAGACCACCCAAGCGGTCAAGGGTACTGCGATCAAGCTGGGCCAGCGGCAAGGCAAGGTGGTCATCGTAGTCAACGACGGCCCTGGTTTTTACACCACCCGCGTGTTGACCGCGTTAACGAACGAAGCGATTCAGATGCTGGCCGAAGGGGCCAGGATTGAAGATGTCGACAACGCCATGAAAGACTTCGGCTTCCCGGTCGGACCGATTACGCTGATGGACGAAGTCGGCATCGATGTCGGCGCCCATATCGCTCGTGGTGCGCTGGCCGATATGTTCAGGGCTCGCGGTATCGAAGACAACTCCGTGATCCAGGACATTGCCAAGGCCGGCCTGCATGGCCGCAAGACTGGCAAAGGCTTTTATACCTATGGCAAAGGCAAGTCGAAATCGATCAACACCGACATGTACAAGTACTTTGGTGGTGAGGACCGCAAGGATTTCGACAAGAAGACCATTCAGGACCGAGTCGGCCTGATCTTTGTCAACGAGGCTGTTCGCTGCCTGGAAGAAAACATTCTTACCTCAGCCCTCGACGGTGACCTTGGCGCAGTTATGGGCCTCGGTTACCCGCCATTTCGCGGTGGCCCATTCCGCTTCATCGATAGCGAGGGCGCACAAACCATCGTCGACAAACTGAAGGCGCTTGAGGAGGTGCATGGTGTTCGCTTCCAGGCCTCCAAGTTACTTGTTACGATGGCGAAGGAGAATCGCTCTTTCTACGACTAACAGATCTTTGAATGGTTGAAGAAAAATCTGACCCGGCGCAACGGGCTTGGGTAGGATGGCTAGCGGCGGTCGTCGTCATGACGACCGCCGTGTTTATTTCTGTGGAACACAGGGCCAGAGCGGCTGAGCAGTTCCTGATCGCTGGCAGCAATGCGTTGACTGAGGAACGCTATTTCGATGCAAGACGCCTGCTTGCAAGGGCGGTGAGACTGAACTCAAGAAATGGGGAACAAGCGCAGGTGCTGTACTTGACCGCTCACAGCAACGGCCCTGCTCAACACATGAGCCAGACAATCTCAGCTGCGGAAACTGCGAGCGCCGCGTTCCCAAACAATGATGAAATAAAGCTGTTACTTGCCAAAGCATATTCCGTAGCGGGAGACCACAACTTGGCAATGGACTTGCTGCAAAAAATCGATAGCCCAGACGCAGCTGCCGAAGAGCTATTGGCTGGGCTGAAGTCCTCAAAGGGCGTTGCTAAGGATAGAATTGATGAGCTGGTTGAGCGCTGGCCAGCATCACCAGAACTGAGGCGAGTGGCGGTCAGAGGCTATTGCACTATTCGTGCCTGGGCGGAGTGCGTTGCACAAACCAAAGATGCAGTTGAGACAATACAAGACCTCCAGGACCTTTACCCATTATTGATTCCCGCCCTCGCAATCAGTGGCAAACGCGCAGAGGCGGAGCGTGCCAATGAGGCACTTCGAGCTATTGAAATCTGGCTACATGAGATCGATCAAGACGTTCGCGCAGGACAACTGGCAAGGCTGAAAACCGCCGACCCGGCTCTCTCCGACAAGCTACGATGCGAGATACTCTTGCGATCTGCAGTTCATATGCAGTCAAGCGCTGTCCTGGAACAGGCGAATGAGCTGCGGCAGCTACCGTGCACCAACCGTTGGGGGGTGGACCTCAGCCACTTGACCGCTTCATTGGGGGCGTACCGCTTGGCGCGTTCGTTTCTCGTCGCGACTCCAGACGAGCCGAAGTCAATCGCCTTGAGGATCAAGATGGATCTCAATGAGGGAAACCATGATCGAGCGCGCGAGCTACTGGAAAGCACAATGCGAAACCAGACTGAGATCGCACAATGGCAGTGGCTCGCCGCAGAGGTGGCCCGTTCTGCGGGGCGACAAGTCGAAGCCTACTACCATAATCGTAAAGCCGAACGGCTCACTAACCCACGTTGGAATTGGAAATGATTGCGGAGCAAGCCACGGTACTATTTCTTGCCACGATTGCATCGGCACCGGGTTCAGTGTCATTTGCTGAGGTGGCTAGCACCTATGGTATCGAATTCACTCATGACAACGGTGCCCGAGGCGAGGTCCACTTCACTGAGACCGTCGGCAGCGGCGTGGTCTGGTTCGATTATGATGCCGATGGCCACCTTGATTTGCTATTAATCAACTCCGGGACGCATCCACATCAAGTGGCCGACTCAAAAGCCAATGCGCAGTCGAAGCTGTTTCGCAACAATGGGGACAGCTTCCGAGATGTCACCGAGGAGGTCGGCCTGGAGAATGTAGGCTATGGCCTGGGTGGTTGCGCGGCGGATATCGATGCAAATGGTTATACCGACCTGGTCATAACAACCTTTGGCGAGAACCGGCTGTATATGAATGTCAACGGCCGTTTGCAGGATGCCTCTGACCGACTGCAAGACGGTCCTAAGTTCAGCACCGGTTGTGCTTTTGGAGATGTTGACGGCGACCGGGATCTTGACCTCTACATCGTCAGTTATGTTGATTATGACTATCAAAACCGACCTTTCTGCGGCGAATTGCCTTCGGGAGAGCCCAACCAATGTGTGCCAACACAGTTTGTCGGTTCCAGGGATAACCTGTTAATCAACAACGATGGCTACTTTGTTGAGGAGTCGGCCGCACGCGGCCTCGACGCAGGTCGGAACGACCGTGGGTTTGGTGTCTTGATGATCGATCTGGACGGCGACGTGGACCTTGACATCTACGTCGCCAATGATGGCAGCGCCAATCGACTGTATCGAAACGATGGCCGAGGTTTCTTCAGTGATGATTCCTTACTGAGCGGCGCAGCGTATGATCAATCAGGCCAACCACAAGCGGGTATGGGCGTCGCCGCTGGCGACCTTTGGGGCAGCCCGTTGCCGGAGCTGGTCGTGACCAATTTTGCGATGGAACACAACAATGTTTACACCAACCACGGTGCATACTTTGCCGACGATGCCCGGCAAGCCGGCCTGCTCACGCCTTCCTTTCGGGAAGTCAGTTGGGGCGTAGTTCTGTTTGACGCCGACAATGATGCGGATCTCGACATGGTGGTGGTGAACGGCCACGTCGTACCTGACGTTGAACTAATCGAACCATTGATGCAGTACGGACAACCTAACCAATTTTTCTCGAATCACGCTTCCAAATTTTCAAAGCAGGACGCCGGCTTCAGCGGCCAACACGTTTCGCGCGGCCTCGCTGCAGCCGATTTCGATAACAACGGAACGATTGATTTGGCCATAATCAATCAAAATGGGCCTGCCGAGCTGTGGCAAAACACGACGCAACATGGCGAAATTCGATGGGCGGGCTTGACCTTGGAAGGCTTGCCGCCGAACACCGATGCAATCGGAGCTAAAATCCAATTTAACTACAGTGAGCGACTTCACACGCGATTCCGCACCGCTGGGGACAGTTTTTTGTCTCAGAGCGACCCCCGATTTTTGGTACCTGTTGCCCCACACAGCGACAAGGCACAGGTCACGATCAACTGGCCGGATGGCTCGAAATCCACAGCTGAAATTCCAGTGAGCCGCTATACTGTGGTGGCCCAGCCAGATAGCGGCAAGTAACGGCAACAACCAGCCGCTGAAGCCTTTTTTCACCAGTCGCGCCAACGATTTTTCTTACTCAATCACTGGAATGTTTGACATACACTAATGATCCGCTTTCTCTCTTCAGTATTTTTCCTCGCATTTACACCGCAAGGCCAAGCCGCTGTATTGCTTACTGACGATACCGGGGTTTATTCGATTTCAGCCGACCTACTCGAGCGCGAAGACACCAAACTCTTCAATTTCGGTCGACCAATCCCCATTCACAGACAGGACGATGGAAGTGGGCTATTTGTAGCAAGTCGACTAAGGGGTATTAGTACCTGGCATCACCCCTACAGCACTCAGAACGTGTACTGGCTCAGTGACCAACAACAACCAACCACAATGCAGGAGTCCCGACCGCTTTCAGCATCGCCGTGGACCGGAATCGCCCGGCAAATGCACTTTGAACGGGACAAGCTGTTGTTGCGACTCAGCCGGCGAGACATGGGCGACGACGAACATGCCGACCTGTGGTATTGGCACAAAGCCAACTTTTTTGACCGAGAACCGTGGACGCTGGAGTTTGAGCTGGCCGATCGAAAACCAGACGGCGAGGTCAAGATTGAGTTGGCGGTGCGAGGGACTTCAAAACCCACGCTTAAAAACAAGGGTGAGAAGCCAGACCATATGATCGTAACCGTGCTCAACGGCGGCAAACGGCGACCAATTACATGGGACGGCACTGGTCATCAGGTTTTTGAACTGCGAGGAACCACGAGTGAGTCCGATCTTCTCAATCAGCTCGAGGTGACCGTCAACCGGAGGCGGCAACCAGATGGGAATCCGCTGATAGACGTGGTCATGATCGATTGGGTAAAAATCACTTATGAAGCCAACGGCAACGTCTCGGACAACAACCAGGTCGAGTACTTGTTACCACCCGCTGGATCAGAGTTCGAGCTCAACCCCCACCAGCATGCCCTTCGAGCATTTACCGATGACGGCGAAGAACTACCGCTTACTCGGTCCGAGAAAGGTCACTATCGAGGCACCGTTCCCGAGCACAATCCATCTCGAATGGTTGTAGTGCCTGACCGTGCTTTCAAAACACCGGATCTGCGACACGCCGTCGGGGACTTCCAAAAACTGTTAGACACCAACCAGCAAGCAGATTACTTGATGATCTCGCACCCCTCGCTAATGGTAGAGGTCGCGCCACTGGCCGAATTCCATCGATCGAGAGGACTCAACACCAAGCTAATCGATGTGCAGGACATCTACGATGCCTTCGGCCACGGCGTCGTGCATCACCAGGCGATTAAAGATTTCATAAGCTATGCATGGAGCCAGTGGCAGACACCACGCCCCCGATTCGTCTTGCTGGTTGGCGATGCCAGCTGGGACCGCCGAAGCCCCGAGGCTGACGACGACCGTTATGCCAAATTCGTTGAGGCTGAACGCGTGCCTGGACGCAACGCCAATTTCGGAGAACAGGGCCGCGACGGAACCTATGGTCCTGCTGAGGGCTATTCACACCGTGATTTCATCCCGACCTGGCAGTTCCCGTCAATCCAGGGGCACTCGGCGAGCGACAACTGGTTTGTAAACGTCAGCGGCAGACGCTACTTTCCCGACCTCGCCATTGGCCGCCTACCCGTGGTCGAGCCTGAACACGTCGCTGCCATTGTTGAGAAAACCATACGCTACGCTTCGGAGCAGAATGTAGGTCCATGGAAGGCCAATCTGCTGATGATTTCCAACGAACAGAAAAGTTTTCAAAAAGCCAGTGACGAATTGTCGTTCGACGCCATGGACTTGGGCTACCAACCCTCGAAGATCTATGCGCAGGAAGAAGATCCCGACAACAGTGTCCACCAAGCGCGGCTCCAATCTGAACTGAATGAAGGGCAAGCGCTGGTCCACTTCTTCGGCCATGGCGGTCGCTACATTTGGCGCACCGGCCCAATCGACCTGCGCAAGAATCATGATCTTTTTGGGTTAAAGGAAGTTGACGAGCTGGAGATCAATGACCGCTTGTCGGTGATATTGTCCATGACCTGCTTTACGGCACCATTCGACCACCCATCCCATGACTCCATCGGAGAAAAGTTTCTGCGGGTCGCTGATCGAGGAGCGGTAGCGTTGATCGGCGCATCTTGGCGAAACTTTCCGACCGTGGGATTTAGCCAGAAGTTGATACAAAACCTTGCACGCCCAGGCATTACTATCGGCGAGGCGATGTTATTGGCAAAGCAGAAAACCCACAATGAGCTTCTGGTCGCGACCTACAATCTGCTGGGTGACCCGGCCATCGAAATGGCCAAACCCAGTCATTCAATTAATATTGTCCCCTCCGAAGACACACTAACGCTGCGAATCGAAGGCGTCTCACAATTTGAAGGCACGGCGCTGATCCAGTGGTTCAAGGAAGACGGGACGAAAGGGCATGAAAAAACAGTGCCTGTACTGGGCCCTGAATTCCAAATCGACCACCAATGGCCACAAGATCAAGCCGCCACTTTGCGCGTATACGCCTGGAATTCTGGGTCGAACATCGACGCTGCCGGCGTCTACAAATTCGTTGAATAACAATACAATGACGATTGTTTGGAAAAAGTTGCTTCAAGGTGTATCATTGACCCCGTGTCGGCCCGTGTTCGATGAACGGACGGGGGACAAACAACGCAAATCAGATACAAATTGGGAGTAGTCCGTATGCGCGCCATTGCTTTATGTTTCTTGGCAGCCACCGCAACAACCGCGGTAGCTGAAGAAAAAATCCAACCGCCTCTGTCAGAGGAAGTCATTGCACACCGTTTGGCCAATCCAGTTCAGCCGACTGGCGCTGGTGGCGGCCCCGCAGCAACACCTGGAACCGTCATCGTTTACGATAGCGGAACGTTTTCAGCCATCGCTGCAGGTCCCGGCAGCAATGCATTTGGAAACAAATTCAACACACAAAGTGGAGTGCCGCTGGGCGCGACACCAATTCTGAGTTCGGTTGCAGTTTGGCCGGCGTTGGTTGATGGCCTATCTGGAGGCTCAGGTAATGCATTTGTCTCGGTTTTCGGCCCTGTAGCGGGAACCGCAGCCTCAGTTGTTACATCTGCTAACATTACTCTGGCCGCTCAAACCTGGAACACCTTCGCGATGGGCCCGTTCGGTTTCACCGGCGCACCATCGTTCCATGTTGGTTTGTGGCAGCCTGGCGGTACCAGCGCATGCGCAACTGACTGCATCGGTGTAGACACCAGCACAGTCAATGGTCAAGGCAACCACGGTTTCAACATCAACGACATCGTTGGCACCGGTTATGCCGACCAACCGTGGAACGCCCTGGTTCGCGCGGTCGGTAGCGGCCTACCTGCTGAGCTAACTACTTTTGAGGTTAGCGAAGACTAAGCGCTATTACATAGCTGCCGGTCACTGACCGGTATAGATAAAAAGCGCCTCCTTTCGGAGGCGTTTTTTTTTGGCCAACGAAAGCTCACAACCCCAAGCACTGCCACTATGCCCGTTCCCGGGATTTCATGCGGCGCTCCGAGTGGAGAGCCTCGCCTCAACATTCCCAATGGTTTCCCGACCTGAATAGGGGCGGTGATCGCTCAATTGCGAAACACCCTCAATGCGAAGTTTCGTCATCAATCGGGCGGATAGATCATCGCACTTAGAAGATGGCTCGCTGCCCTTCTTTTTGAAGCGAACAGAATTGCCTGAAACAATTCGAACAGCCCTAGCTGGCTCGAAGGGCTGGGCCTTTCTTATTCAACAGGGTACGAAAGTGGGTAACGAATGGGGTTGAAATCCTGTCGAGGCGTTTAGCCGTCTGATGGCATCGCACTTCAACTTCCATCGAGTCGCTAAATGGGGCCGACGGACCCAGGGCACTGGCTCTCCACTTCATCCCCGAATGCCAGTACCGCCCTGGTACGGTTCGAACAATTTCAGTTGGCCGGAGCGAAGGGCACTGAGGTGCACGCCAACTGCAATCTCAGTCAGGCACTAAGGCGACAGGCCCTCAACAACTTCCATTTGCTCATACACATCCGCTTCAACTTCTGCCTTTAACTGCTCAGAACGTCGAACCGCCCACAACTCCCGCACTTGCTCGACTGATTCCTCAAAACTCAGCTTTCGACCTGGCTGGATGGACTCAATCCGCGCCAACCAGATTGTCTGAGGCCTTGATCTGTCCCCATCATCATGAACCACGGGTGTCCAATCTCCGGGTTTGGTCACGCCGAAAACCACACGAGCGAGCCTCAAACTGACCGCCGACAAGGAATCGCGACCACTGAACACGCGATCAATTATGTTAATGGAAAGCGGGCCGTTTTCCATCTCTTCCGGAATAGATTGCACCGAAAAATTTCCACCAACCAGACCATCACGAATGCGCTCGGCCAATAGTAGCGCTGACTGTATTTTTTCAGCCGCCGTTTCCATCCGCAGAAGCTGCGCATGGTAAAGGTCCTCAGTTCGGTAGGAACGAGGGCCTGCACCCTCGTAAATGGCACGTAACTGTTGTTCGGACGCAGGCATGAAACGCTCGGTAACTTCCTCTGTCAGGTACTGCAGAGCCAATGCGGAGCGTTTGGACCAAAAAACCAGCGCCTCAGTTCTGGCGTCCAATGGCTCAGCCCACTCACCGGCCACCTTGACAACCGCAATATCAGCGAGCACGCTTAACGCCGCCGATGTCATTTGCTCGGGTGACCATGACTGCCAACTAAGCTTCTTAGCGCTAGGCAAACGTGCGCGGAGTCCAGAAGGGGTGACTTGGTACCCGCACAACTCAAACAACACTTCTTCCTCAGCCGCAACCCGCCATTGCTGGTGATCTACTTCGATCGAGTCTGCATAGCTGTCTACAATAGCCTTCAGTTCTTGATTTGCTCGATGCCGCTCCAACTCTGCCATGACCCGCTCCGTTACCAGTGCCATGTCGACCTTCCTTTCAGGAACAACTTGTAGCACTTTGAATAGGTGAAAGCCGTCTGCGGTCTCAACAGGCTCACTAATGGCCCCCTCGGGCAGGTGGAAAATCGAGCGTTCCACCGCTGGTGGTAACACCCCTTTCTCTACGACGCCAATTTTTCCATCACGAAATCGCGATTGTGAATCAGACTCAGCCTTTGCCAACTTCGCAAACTCCTCGCCATTCTTCAATCGCTCATAGATCGAATCGATACGCTGTTCCGCAGCCTCCAATGAGCCGGACTTTGCCGGCAATCCGCCATCCACCGGCTTGCGAATGAATATATGCCCCAAACGACGTGCTTCCGGTCGACCATTGAAAGGGCCTTTTTCTGCCAATGCAGCGCCCAGTTCGGCCTCACCGATCGGATACTCGCTCTTAAGTTGAGCCAGCATGCGCGGTTTCAGCCACTTCGCCTTGGCACGCAGTATCGCCATTTGAACACTGGAACGATCAGCTAGGCCTGCTTCTTTGGCCCGGCGTGCAAGTTCGAGCGTCAGTGCTGCTGACCTGGCGGTCTCCATCTCAATTGGGTCAGCTACATCCGCTCCTATGAACCTGACAAAACCCTCATACTGGCTATTCGTCAGCACGCCTTGGTTCCACTCAAGCACAATCGAATTGGAGCTAGCGAATACCGCACCACTAGCCATCGTCAGTAGCATTGCACCGGCAATACAAATCCTCATAACTGCTCTACCAGCAAGCGGTTTATCCTAAGTTCTGCGGCTTCCAGAAACTGATCTCGCCTCTGCAAATAAAGGTCCCTCTGCCTCTCCTCGACCATCATGGCGATGACCTGCGGACGCACGAGATCCAGAACGCCGGGTTGAGGTTGTCGCACCGCATCGACAGCGCCAACCAAAAACGTATCCCCCCTCCTAACAGGCCTTGATACGCCGCCATCCTTGACCAACCGCAATTGCTCGGCAAACAGTGGAGACTGCGCCTGCAACACAGGCAAATCGACCCACTGTGCTACCGGCGTCGGCAGGCCGAAGTGTCGGGCGATGTCATCCAGCGCGTCACCCTCAGCTTGCATGCGCTGTAATGTGCTCAATACGGCACTGGGGTCATCGCCCACCGGTACCGGCAGCATTCGCAATTCATATCCCACGGAAGTATAGAACCTGCGCGCATTTCGTTTGAAAAAATCAGTCAGCTGATCTTGGTTCTCCTCGACAAAGCGTGTCAACTCGATTTGGAGCTGCGCGGTAGCCAGGAGCTCCTTTTGCTCGGCAAGCACGCCAGCACTAGCTTGGTAGTCTGTTGCTTGCATGGCCGCTTCGGCATGCACCAAGTCCTCGAGAAACTGTTGACTGGACAGGGCAGGCAATGCATCAAACGAGTCGAGCCAGGTGCGCCAATAGTCAAGCTTCAACTCAACTTCACCAACTTTGGCCAGAACTGGATTGGCGGAACTTGTTGGCCAGTTGTCTTCGGTAACCAGCACCTCTACTTCAACGCTCGACTCGGCAGCCAGAGATGCCACTGAAGAGACCATTTGCTGGTACTGTGATACTTGTCGCTCTCGCTCGTTCTTCAGTTGCTCAAGGTAAGGGCGGCGGTCCAACTCTTCCGAAACGAGGAACAGATGAACTCCGTCACGTGTTTGCAATGGGTCGCTGACCTGACCCACTTCTAGAGTGAACACGATGTCGCTTGCAGCATCTGGCAAGTCATCGCGTCCAAGCCAACCTAGGAGCCCGTCCTTGGACTTCGAAGTGGACTGCGAATGCGCCCTCACTTCACGAACGAAGTCAGAAACCGTATTGACGCGGTTCGCAATCTGTTGAGCCAGGGTCAGAGCATCTTGATCGCTTCGCAGAAATAGATGAAAAACCTCTCGGCGAACATCTACCACCACTTCAGAATCCGAATTGACCGAATCAGCCGGCGGTGGTACCGAGGCGTCGAGCGTGCCGAGAAACGCTCTCAATCTCAAGACACGAAATCGGGCAGCAAGTTGGTCCTTTACTTCAGACCCCTCGACCTGAGCCAGCCGAAGAAGATGACGCCTAAACAGCTCATCTCTTGCGCGGTTCTCAAACCAATTTGTGCGATCGATCGCTGCAACCGGCAAAATTCGCTCGGCCTCCGGGCGACGCAAGATGGCCGCATCAAGGTCGCTCAAATTGAGAGCATCATCTTTCGTTTTAGCAACGACGTCAGGCTCGAATTCATGGCCACACCCACTAAGCAAAACGGCTGTCGCCAATGTAATGGTGGCCCAATGCACTCTTGTGTTCATTGCTGACCTCCAATTTGACGAATGGTCAACAGCGTCAACGGATGCTGAGGTGCGACGCTTCGCAATTCGCTGATGACTTGCGCCGATTCCAATGGTCGATCGGTCTGATTCAGAGCAATGGCTAGTGCCGCCATCGCCTCCACGTATCCGTCGTTTAGTTGAACTGCTCGTTCCAGCAAGGGTAACGCTTCTTCGTAGCGTTCCTGCTTCGCAAGGAATGCGCCGTAATTGTAGTGATTCTTGGCGACGTAAGGTTGGGCCTCAATCGTCTCTTCAAACAAGGCGACCGCTTCATCGATCTGACCACGACGCGCAGCATTAACCGCCAGGTCTACTGAGGCTCGATACAAGTTCTGGTCAAGCTCTAGCGCTCGCTCAAGCATCATTCGCTCTGTTTCCAGATCACCTTTGCGTTGCATTAAGGTCGCCAAGTGGTATTGACCCTCGGCCGTTTCCAGCTCGGACTGGTACTTTGCCATTTCAGAAATGGCATCGTCTACGCGCCCAATTCGCGTCAAGAACACACCCATGAAGGCCGTCGTCTCGCGACTTGGTCCCATATCGGGAGCGGCCACCATTTCATCGTATAGGGCCAAGCCCTCTTCGTGCTTTCCGATCGCCATCAACGCGTTGACCTTGAGGCTGAGATAGCCCGAATTCTGGGGGTCATTGGCCACCAGGCGATCAATAATCACCAGCGCTGCTGCAGCATGTCCCTCGGCCAACTGCGCCTTCGCCTTGCTGAGAAGACTGATGGTGTGGGCATGATCCTGGGGCGCTTCGCCATCGCTGGAAAGGCGCTCTTCAATGGCCGTTGGCGCGACGCCCGGCTGTACATAACCCAAAGCGACAAGCCGGTTGAGCACTTCGGGGTCAGCCGACTCCGGCATCAAAACTTCAGAGCGCGCATGGTTGTCGATCCATTCACCAAGTCTCGCCTTCATTTTTTCGGCTAGTTCTGGTTGATCAAGCGACAGGTCTGAGAGCTCGTTTGGATCGGTAGCCAAGTCGTAGAGCTCCGGTCGAGGGCCGTGGATGTACTTGTAGGGTGTTTCATAAAGCGTTCTTAGCTCACCCCAGTTGTTGCTTAGGCGTGGCGATAGGGTTTCGGCATAGTAATGCGGCGCTTCAGGCCCTTCCCCATTGGAAATCCAGCTCCACAGACTCTCACCATCGACATCAACCGGCAGCGCTATGTCGAGAAAGTCCATCAGCGTCGGAACCACATCGACCAGACCAACTGTGCGTGCAACCCGGTTGGGTGTTTGACCCGGTACACGCATTACGAGCGGAACGTGCTGCGTCGTCTCGTAGTTCAACATCGAATGAGTTAACTCACGGTGCTCGTTCAATCCCTCTCCATGATCGGACGTGATCACGATAATGGTGTTGTCATACACACCCAACGTTTTGAGGCGGGTAATGATCTCACCCAGCGCCTCGTCGGCGTAGGCGATCTCACCTAAATAGGGCTGATCGGCATAAATCTGATCATAGGGATGCGGCGGTGCCTGAGGCTGATGAGGGTCGAAATAGTGCGCCCAAAGAAAGAAAGGTTGGTCAGCGTGATCATCCAGCCAGTTCCAAATCGAGTCATTGACCTCCAGGGCGGGACGCTCATCGAAAAACAGCCCTGCTTTTTCAATAACTCGTATTCCCATGTAGTCTTGATACGGACGAACTATGTCGTCGTTAAAATACTCGAAACCCTGGTTGATTCCCGAGTGCGCTGACACCGGAAATGAGCCCACTGCGGCACCTGTTGCGTAGCCTTCGGCGAGCAACATCTCAGCCAGAGTCGTCTGCTCATCTGTGACGCGAAACAGACCGTTGTCCCGCACCCCGTGTTGCACTGGATACTTGCCGGTAAACAGCGTCGTGTGTGATGGCAGCGTTATCGGCACGGGTGCAACGGCATGTTCAAATACGGTTCCCTCTGCAGCCAATGCCTCAATCGTTGGGGTATGATCCAGCTCATCGTTGTAAACACTGATGTGGTCGGCCCGAGTCGTATCAAAGGTCACTATCAGGACGTTCATTCGATCGTCCTTGCAACCGCCAAGCAACATCAAAAGGGCTGCCGATCCCAGAACCGCAAGTAGTCGTCTTATATTCATATCAACCGTTGTGTTTTCTTTGATGTCCAACTCATCCCACCGACCAGCGTAATCCAGCACAGTTGGGCCGCCCCGACCTGCGGGCCGTCACCAAAACGGGAAGGGACCATATGGACACGTCGAGGAGTCTCGACCTGCCATGGAACGACGCAACATTCTACGTCATTTGAGGGGTTTTTCCACTTAGCTCCGCGCCAAAGACAAAAGACTTTCTCGATGTTTGCAGCGGTCATGTCGAATAAACGCACAATTGCCCCCATTCGCCCGGCATGGATGGCACATTGTTACCTCTGGCACTTAAACCAAACCGCAAGCTGCGGTGTCATAGTGACTACTTGCCTTGTTTGCGGTGGGCAAAACACGTACGCTTCGAAAATTTCGTCTCGCAAACAGATTTAGCAGAAAAAGTGGCCCAACATGGCAATGAATATTGATCTGGCTCGACATAACATGATCGAGCAACAAATCCGCACCTGGGAAGTTCTCGACCCCACCGTTCTGGATGTATTGGCAACCGTTCGTCGCGAGGACTTCGTTCCGGTGGCGCATCGACGCCTGGCATTCGCCGACACTATGATCCCGCTGAACGACAATGAAGTAATGATGAAGCCGGTCGTGGAAGGGCGCATGTTGCAGGCGCTGGCGGTGCGCTCACATGAACGTATTCTCGAGATCGGGACCGGCAGCGGCTACATCACGGCTTGTCTGTCACGCATGGCGCGAGCTGTCACTAGCGTTGAAATTGATACCGAATTATCTGCGGCGGCGGGTGCGCGCTTGAGCGCGAGCGGCATCGACAATGTCGAGCTTATTGTTGCGGACGCGTGCAGCACGCAGTGGCAACCAGAGAGTCAGGTGGACGTCGTCGTTTTGACCGGCGGCGTGTATCAATTACCTGAGCTGATGCGTAACTGGGTAAAGCCTGGCGGCAGGTTGTTCGCCATAAGCGGTGCACACCCAGTGATGGATGCAACGATTCATCAGCGGGTTAGCCAGGAACAGTGGCGCGCAACGGTGGCTTTCGAAACGGATCTGCCCTACTTGCGTGGGGCTGAGCAGCCGCAACGCTTTGACTTTTAACTATGTGTGCGTCGCTCATGCGGCCACGTTTGGCGCCAAATCAGGATGGTTAGGCGTAGCATTTTGACTTTGGCGGAAATACGGATCGCGATCCAGTTTTCCAGGCGAAGCGGCGAACAGGCTGTTCGTTGCCCGCGCCAATAACCAACCGGAAGGGGTTAGTATCGATGATAAAGCGGATTCACATCGCAGTAGTGAGCATTCTGATCGGCGGCGTCGCCATGGCGCAACCGTCGGATGAAACTGTTTCGGAGGCGACCGACATTATGGACGTCTACCGAGTGTCCTGGGAAGGCGACCCGGTGCTTCAACAGGCGCGCGCCCGACTTGAGTCGGCCCGCGAAATCCAGAAGCAGGCATTTTCCGGTTGGCTTCCACAAATCTCGGGGACTGCATCGTATTCCGAAACGGATGGCGAGCAAACCCAGAGTGGACAGAAGAACGATATTGACTCCTCTTCTGACAGCCTGGACCTGAGCCTTGACCAGTCCATTTACAACCGATCCACCCACATGGGCTATGAGCGATCCAAGTTCCAGGTTGCACAGGCCGAGGCAGACTACGAAGCGGCCGTAGCGAACTTTGTCTTGCGTGTTGCCCAACGCTACTTCGACGTGCTGTCGGCAATCGATACGCTGGAGTTTGCGCAAGCTGAAGAGAAGGCTTTAAAACGCCAGCTAGAACAGGCCGAGCAACGCTTCGAGGTTGGACTCACACCTATTACCGACGCTCACGAGGCTCGCGCCAGCTACGACAATGCTCGGGCCAGAACCATTGTCGCCGCCAACTCGCTGGACGATGCCCGTGAGGCGTTACGCGAAGTCAGTGGTCAATACTACAATGACCTGAAGCGCTTGCAGGAAGAGTTGCCGCTGGTAGCTCCGGAGCCCGACAATCAGGAACAGTGGGTGCGCACCGCCATGCAGAACAGCCCGACTATCCAGTCATTCATCGCGTCAGCTGAAGCGGCAGAGAAAGGCATTTCGGTCGCCAACGCTGGACACTGGCCTAGCCTCGGTGCATTCGCCCGCTACAACGACTCTTCCCAGGAAGGCAACTCTGGCATCTTCGCGATCGATGGCTCTGATACGCGAACCGTCATCGGCTTGCGACTGAGCGTGCCGATCTACTCTGGGGGACTGACCAGTTCACAGGCGCGGCAGGCACGTAGCGATCACGAGGTGGCACTGGAGGGGTTGGACGCTGAACGACGCCGCATCAGTCGACAGATTCGCAATGACTACCGTGGTGTCATCGCCGGCATTAGCCAGGTAGAAGCGTTCAAGCAGGCACTGATCTCAGCTGAGAGCGCAGTTGAGGCGACAGAGGCCGGCTTTGAAGTGGGCACACGAACCATCGTCGAAGTCCTGTTGTCGCAACAGCGTCAGTTTCAGGCGCAGCGCGACTACTCTCGGGCACGCCACGATT